>CALZHS010000176.1 GCA_945787265.1 uncultured Gammaproteobacteria bacterium
GAGCCAAAAAGGCCAGGTGCCGCCACCGGGCCCCTCTTCTTCGATCCAGCCGATCGGAAGCTCGGCGCTTTTAACCATCAGGTAAATAGAGAAGACCCCCATCAAGATCGCCATTAACAATTCGGCGGTTCTAACTGTCATGATCGGGGCCCCCCTATCTACCTTTTGATTTTTTAGCCAGGGCCTACTTGATAGCGCCCATTTTCTTTAGCATGGCTTCGTGCACGTCCCGTTCCCTCTTCCAGTAGGCCATCAGCGCATCACCGGTTAGCAGGTCACCCTGCAGGCTTTTCTTGGTGCGGTATTCCTGCCATTTCGGTGAATTGAACACCCTGGTAAAAAGATCACGGTAGTAGTCCGCCGCTTCCTTGCTCATGCCGGGCGCGCCAACCACGGTACGCTGCATGTAGTAAACCATGTCGTAGCCCATTTCCTTGAAGGTAGGTGCATTCGGGAACAGCGGTAAACGATCATCGGTGAATGCCGCCAGCGCCTTGGTGGTACCGGCTTCGTAGAAGCCCAGCTGCTCGGAAGGATTATTCACGGTCGAATCGGCGTTCTTTCCTGCCAGCTCCTTCGCGACCTTGCCGCCACCCTTGTAAGGGACGTATTTCATGTTCAGGTCGTAGGCAGTGTTGAGGAAATCGGTTAACAGGTTGTCTTCCGAGTTCTTTCCGGTTCCGGCCATAATCCAGTCGCTACCCTTGTTCCTGGCCGCCCTGACAAAATCAGCAACATCCTTGATATCGTCACGGTCGGAATGGACCCACAGCAGAAAGGTATCTTCGGCCATGCGCGCAATCGGCGTAAAAGTCGAGATATCGACGCCAAGTCCCGGCTGACGCAGGGGCGTGGTGTAAAAGCTGTTCAGGGTAAACATGATGGTGTGGTTATCACCTTTCTTACCGTTTAGATGAACCAGGGCTTCTGCACCCGATCCACCCGGCTTGTTGACGGGGGTAAACGGTACCGGCGCCATGTTTTCCGATGCAATAATACTTTGCAGCAGCCTGACCGCCTTGTCCGCACCACCGCCTTTACCCGCCATGACGACGAATTCAACCGGTTTCTGCGGTTCCCAGGCATGTCCGAGAACCGGCATACCCGCGAGAATGGCACTGACGCCCAGCGCACAGACCACTTTCCTGAGAGTGTGTTGTGTTTTTAACATTAAATTGCTCCTCAAAATTATAAGGATCGATTGCGATCCAAACTAAATGTCCCTGCACTGGAGATTTCAGAGACACCCTTTGCCAGATCCTTGGGTAAAAACCTGACTACCCGAAACCGGTATTCGGTCCCGGGCCGATCCGTATACCACTTTTTAAACGCAGAGACGAACCATTTTCGTGATTATCCAGCCCTTAATTGAATCGGGCCTTAATCTATTATTTTCTGGTATACAATATACCAATCGCAACTTTAAACCACCAAAGCGGCAGCTGTAAAGTTATTTTCATCGGCACATTAATTTTGCAGCGCTTCCTGCATCAGTTTGCCCATATCCGACGGATTTCGCGTTACGCTGACGCCGGCGGCTTCGAGCGCGGCGATTTTTTCATCAGCGGTGCCTTTGCCACCGGCAATAATCGCCCCGGCATGCCCCATGCGCTTGCCCGGAGGCGCGGTAACACCGGCGATGAAGCCGACCACGGGCTTGGTCATATTGTCCGCGATCCACTCGGCGCAGGCTTCTTCATCGGTACCGCCAATTTCACCACACATGACAACGCCGTCGGTGTCAGGGTCGTCATTGAACATCTTCATTACGTCGAGGTGCTTGAGCCCGTTGACCGGGTCACCGCCGGTACCGACGCAGGTGGATTGCCCGAGCCCCAGTTTAGTCAGTTGATCCACTACTTCGTAGGTTAGCGTGCCCGAACGCGACACCACGCCGACGCGACCTTTCTTGTGTATGTAACCGGGCATGATGCCAATCTTCAGTTCTTCCGGCGTAATAACGCCCGGACAATTCGGGCCGACCAGGATCGTGCTCGAACCCTGCATGCGATCGCGGGTGAGAATCATGTCCTTGACCGGAATACCCTCGGTAATGCAGATAACGACCTCGATTCCGGCGTCTACCGCCTCGTCGATTGCGGCCGCGGCAAACGGGGGCGGTACGTATATCACCGAGACATTGCAATTGGTTTCAGCTTTGGCTTCGGCCACCGTGTCATATACCGGCACACCTTCGACCTCCTGCCCGCCTTTTTTCGGCGTAACCCCGGCGACATAACATTGCTTGCCATAGGCGTATTCGATCGAATGATGAGTATGAAACATGCCGGTCTTGCCGGTAATCCCCTGGGTGACTACGCGTGAATCTTTATTGATCAGGATTGACATGGCTAGGCTCCTGCTGCGGCTGCAGCCACTTTCTCGGCCGCGTCGGCCATGGTGGTTGCACTGATGACCGAGATACCCGAGTCGGCGAGTATCTGCCGTCCCTGTTCGACGTTGGTCCCCTCGAGGCGCACCACCAGAGGTACCGACAGGTCGACTTCGCGGGCGGCGTTAACCAGGCCCTCGGCGATGATGTCGCAACGCATGATGCCGCCGAAGATATTAACCAGGATGGCCTTCAGGTTTTTATTCTTGAGCATGATCTTGAAGGCCTCGGTCACCTGCTCGGTGGTGGCGCCACCGCCGACATCGAGAAAATTCGCAGGCGATGCGCCGTACAGCTTGATGATATCCATCGTCGCCATCGCCAGGCCCGCGCCGTTGACCAGGCAACCGATGGTGCCATCGAGCGAGATATAGTTGAGGCCGAACCTGGAGGCTTCGATTTCATCCGCATCCTCTTCATCGAGATCACGCAGTTCCTCGAGCTCCGGATGCCGGTACATGGCGCTTTCATCAAAGTTTATCTTGGCGTCGAGCGCCATCACGCGACCGTCTTCGGTGACGATCAGTGGATTGATTTCCGCAAGCGAGGCATCTTTATCCCAGAATGCCTGGTAAAGCGCCTGGACCAATTTTCCGGCATCGCTTACCAGTTCGGTCGGAATGCCGATCTTGCTGGCAAGCCCCTCGGCCTCGGCTGCGGTAATTCCGGTTTTCGGATCGACCGAGACCTTGTGGATTAATTCGGGTGTTTCCTCGGCCACGGTTTCGATTTCGGTGCCACCTTCCGAGCTCGCCATCACGGTGACACGCTGGGTTGCACGATCCACCACCAGTCCGAGATAGAGTTCGTCCTTGATCGGCGCACCCTGCTCCACCAGCAGCCGTTTGACCTCCTTGCCTTCGGGCCCGGTCTGGTGGGTAACCAGCGTCATTCCGAGGATATCGTTAGCATGAGCACGGACTTCCAAGTTTTACACCGCCGCCCTTACCGCGCCCGCCAGCATGGATCTGCGCCTTGACGACCCACTTGTCACCACCTATTGACTCGGCAGCGGCAACCGCTTCATCAACCGAAAAACAGGCTTTTCCAGCGGGAACTGCAACCCCGTATTGGCGCAGTATCTCCTTGCCCTGATACTCGTGTATTTTCATTGTTTTGCCACCCCACCTCGGGAAATTTTTGGTATATCGTATACCAGAATATGCCAATTGCAAAAAAAACGCGCCGCAAAGGGCACGTTTTCAATGATGTCACGTTGATGCCCGTGATCAAAGCATCAATTTTATTTAATCACGCCGGTTGCCCGGCTATCTTGATCCCTTCATCCTGCGCGGTTTTATTGAGCAGGCTCACCAGCGCGAACACCGTATTAATTGCCGGCGTCGGAGTACCAGTTTGCTCTCCGAGCTCGATCACCACGCCCAGCATGCCGTCGATTTCGAGCGCTTTGCCAACTTCGAGATCCTGCAGCATCGAAGTTTTGTGCTTGCCAACCGCTTCCGCACCCGCGATACGCCGATCCAGCGAAACCCGGAAACTGGCACCGAGCTTTTCAGCGATCTGCTGCGCTTCAGTCATCATCTGTGCCGCCAGCGCCCGGGTTTGCGGGAACTGGCAGATGTCGACCAGCGTTGCATGCGTCAACGCGCTGATCGGGTTAAACGAAAGGTTACCCCACAGCTTGAGCCAGATTTCCGAGCGAATATCCGGCAGCACGAACGATTTGAATCCAGCTTCGACGAAAGCATTGCAAATCGACTGCACCCGCTCCGATTCGGAACCATCGAGCTCACCAACCGGGAACCGGTTACCCTCGATATGCCGGATAACTCCGGGAGCATCGATCGTCGCCGCCGGAAACGCTATACACCCGATGATCCGGTCAGGATCGATCGCGGCGGCAATGGCGCCATCAGGGTCCACGGTGCGCACGATGCGGTCCTGGTATTCGCCCTGAAGTTTCTGAAAGTACCACCATGGAATACCGTTCTGCAGCGTTACGATTACCCCGCTGTCAGCAAGCATGTCCATCAACTTGTCGGCGATCGGCTCGATCTGGTGTGCCTTGACCCCGAGCAGTACGATGTCCTGTCCGGTTACCTCTGCCATCTCGGCAGTCGCAAAAATATCGGTAATGACGAGCTCGGTGTCATTCTCGATGTATTTCAAACCATTGGTCTGAATTGCATCGAGATGCGCACCACGCGCGATTACCGACAGTTCGTGACCTGCCTGCGCCAGCTTTGCCGCCATCATGCCACCGATTGCGCCCGCTCCCACCACGCAAACCTTCATCATTAACCTCACAATTTTTGGGGATGAAAAAACCGCCGCATTCTACGCCAAAGATTGCCGTTGCGTCCACGATGTAACTCATATTGTCGGGATTAATTTTCATATTGATGCATATGCTAATTTTATTATCAGCCTCATCTGGCGGCCGGCCCATGCCTAATTCAAAATTTAAATTCAGGCAATCCTGTGTTAGATTGCGCGCCCTCTTGACCAACCACCTGGAAAAACCAATATGACGAGCTGGGTACGCTTCAACTGGAACGACAATACAGGTCTGGGCACGATCGACGGTGATGTGATTGCCATTTGCAGCAATGATTTGTTCGAACAGCCGATATTGACCGGAGAGACAGTCTTGCTATCCGAGGTCCAGCTGCTTGCACCCTTTACACCGAACTCGATTCTCGCGCTATGGAATAATTTCCATGAACGCGCCGAGGCGGAAGGTCAGACCATTCCCGCGACCCCGCTTTACTTCATGAAACCGGTAACCAGCGTTATTGGTCCAGGCGAGACGATTTACCGCCCGCGAGGGCATAGTGGGCGCGTTATCTTCGAGGCCGAGCTCGGAATCGTCATCGGCAAGCAATGCCGCGATATCACGGTCCAGCAGGCCAATGACCACATTTTTGGATATACCTGCGTCAATGATGTCACCGCAATCGAGTTTTTGTTCGTGGACAAGGCCTTCCAGCAGTGGACCCGTAGCAAGGGATTCGACACCTTTACCCCGGTCGGCCCCTGTATCAACAGTGATATTGACCCGTCCGGGCTAAACATTCTCGCCATCCAGAACGGCGAAACCCGCCAGGATTACCCGGTTAGCGACATGATTTACAGCCCGCAGGAAATAGTCGCGATGATTTCCGCCTACCAGTCGCTGGTTCCCGGAGACCTGATCTGCTGCGGCACCTCGGTCGGTGCTCGCACGATGAAACCCGGTACCGAAATCCAGGTGTCGATTCCCGGCATCGGAACCCTGGCTAACCCCTTCGATGATTTTCCTGGTTAAGCCAGACCGCAGATCCGGTCAGGGGGCGCAAGCTTCGGCATGAACCTGGAACAGTTCACCTTCCGGCTGATCGGTGCCAGTAATCGTGAAAACCGGATTCGGATTACGGCCGACTGGGTGCTCGGAGAGTTTGAGCAGTTTTACCGGGAGTTTCTCGAAGTGCCCTACCAGGCCAAGGCCGCGTTTGAGCAACAGCATCACAGTACCTCGATCTGGTTGAGCCGTCATCGCCTGTCCCTGTATAGCTCTTATATCCATCGCATGGGGGCCTACCTGCAGGCGATTCAGCCCAATATTTCCGTCGACGCCAGTTTTCTGAACCAGCTCGAAGATCATTTCTGGCGCGTGGTCGAGAACCGCTACGAGTCCGATGTCGCTTACGCATTCATGCACTCGATCCGACGCATCGTGTATCGGGACGAGTGGAAGCCAGTGGAATACTCGTCCCTCGGATTCGCCAAAAGTAGCGACCGGTACCCGGTTGAATTACTGAAGCACTTTGCGGTGAAGGACCAGGTCGGCCCGGCTCTGATCGAGCAGATACTTAACCAGGTGCCCGGGTTTTCTATGCCCTATCGCGATATTTCAGGGGATAGCGCGGCTATTACTTCGCGCATCGAACGCCTCGCCCGTCGACGCGGCAGCAACATCGTCAAGCTTGAAATGATCGACGCCGGTTTCTATCGTAATCGCGGCGCTTACCTGGTCGGCAAGATAGGATTTGCAGATCAAGGCTGGGCTCCACTGATTATCGCGCTGCTCAACGGCCCGCAAGGCATTTATTGCGACGCCGTCATTCTGGACGAACATCTTGCCCACAACCTGTTCAGTTCGACCCTGGCAAATTTTCATGTCACGACCCGCTACTATCACGAACTGAGTGCTTATTTGCACTCGCTGATGCCGCATCGAGCGCTGGGTTTGAATTACTCAACCATCGGCTACAACCATGTCGGCAAGGTTGCCGTGATGCAGGAAATCAAGCAGGAGCTTGAAACCAGCGGCGCTGTGTTCGATATCGCAATCGGCGAACCTGGCACGGTTGCAATCGGCTTCGCCGGACCCGATTCGGCCTACAATCTGAAAGTGATTCGAAATCACCCGACTGACGGATACAAGTGGGGCCAGTTCGAGGGCATCGACTCGGTCAAGGAAAAATACAGCCGCGTGCACCACATCAATCGCACCGGCAGCATGCTCGACAATATTATCTACTTCAACATCGCGCTTGAAAAAGAGCTGTTCTCTGAAAGTCTGCTCGACGAATTACTGGCCGGGGCGAGCGACACCGTATCGCTACAAAAGGATACCGTTGTATTCAAATACCTGATCGTGCAACCGCGTATGACACCGCTGCCGGTTTTTCTCGAAAATGCCGGAGACAGAGAAGTGCGTATCGTCATCGAAAGCCTGGGCGACTGCATCAAGAACAATGCCGCCGCCAATATATTCAACAAGGACCTCGATGCGCGTAACTATGGTGTCAGCCATTTTCTAAAGGTTTACCTGTTTGACTACGATGCGCTCGAAGTCTTCGTCGATGTCAAGATACGCAGTAACCTCGATCGCATCGATGGCGAAGAAGACATACCCGACTGGTACTTCGAGGAGGGCGTAATTTTTCTGCCAGAAGAAATCGAGGCAGGCTTGTGTATTCGTGACCGGGAACAGCGCCAGATTTTTCGCGAAATCCATGGTGACCTGCTGACGCCGGGTTACTGGGAGAACCTGCAACGCGAATTGGGCCAGAACCAGGTGCCCGCGATTAAGGTCTATCCCGACACCTGCAGGTTGCGGCGGATTTGAACCGATAAGCTGCCAGTGTTATGACTGACGAAGCAACGCATCTCTTTTATTCCAGTAAACCCCGCGTGGTACACGTGGCGCTTAACATTGCGCTCGCGCCGATACTGCTCTACCTGCTGGGTGCCTGGGCCTGGCCGCCGGAGTTGCCACATTACATCGTGTTCGCCATTACCGGATTGATGGCGCTGCATTACGCGCGCCAGCGCTGGAAGGCGCCACGCCTGGTGCTCGATGACAAGGGCCTGCATTGCGGTACGTTTTACCCCGCTGAGAATATCTATCGCGCTGAAGGGTCAATACGTTCAGTCACGCTGACTGTGCTTGCAGACGGCAAGGTCAAGGAAAAGATTATCTCGCTGGGGTGGGCCAGCAGGGACGACTATAAAGCCATCGTCCAGTTGTTAAGCGATCGTTTCCAACGCGAAGTCCCCAAAACCCAGTGACAAGATCATTCCGGTAACCTTTTGTCATTCCGGTATCCTTATTGTCATTCCGGCGAACGCCGGAATCCATTGCAATCCCGTCGCCAAAGACTGGATCCCGCCGGTCCAACGTATCGGGTTTGACCGCGGGATGACAGACTGAATAAATGGACCGCAGCTCAGGGAAGCCTTTTCTTATTATATTTTTCGCTTTTTTTACAGGGGGATAACGCGAGGGCTCCCCTGGCTGCGATCACGACCTGGATAATCAGGAAAAACAGAAG
>CALZHS010000177.1 GCA_945787265.1 uncultured Gammaproteobacteria bacterium
AAGTTCTTGTTACCACCTGCCCAGATAGGTAGAATACCAGCCTTTTTCGGGCCCACGAGGTTTATCCATGGCAATGTCAGCTGAGCAGAAGGCTGCAATAATCGCTGATTATCAGCAAGGTAGCGGTGACACCGGATCACCCGAAGTACAGGTTGCGCTATTGTCGCACCAGATCAGTCATTTGACCGAGCACTTCAAACAGCATATTCATGACCATCATTCACGCCGTGGTTTGTTGAGGATGGTTAACCAGCGTCGCAATTTACTGGATTATCTGAAATCCAAGAATCAGCAACGATATAAAGACTTGATTGCAAGACTCGGATTGCGTCGTTAATAAAGTGAGAGAATAGTGAATCCAATTAAAAAGACATTTCAGTACGGTGCCCACGAAGTCACTCTGGAAACCGGAGAAATTGCGCGCCAGGCCAGCGGTGCTGTAATCGTAAGCATGGCTGACACGGTCGTCATGGTCACCGTGGTAGCCAGCAAGAGCGCCGATGCCGGCCGTGGATTCTTTCCACTGACGGTCGATTACCAGGAAAAGACTTATGCCGCGGGCAGAATCCCCGGTGGCTTTTTCAAGCGCGAGGGCCGGCCCAGTGAGAAAGAAACCCTGACCTGCCGCCTGATCGATCGGCCGATCCGTCCGCTGTTTCCGAAAGGATTCATGAATGAAGTCCAGGTCGTCGCCAACGTTATATCAATGAATATTGAAGTGGATCCCGATATCCTGGCCCTGCTCGGCACGTCCGCGGCACTCGCCGTATCCGGAATCCCTTTCAGCGGCCCGATAGGCGCCGCCCGCGTCGGTTACCTGAACGGCGAATACGTGCTCAACCCGACCAACAGCCAGATCGCCGAATCGGACCTCGACCTGGTGGTTGCGGGTACCAAGAATGCGGTCCTGATGGTGGAGTCGGAAGCCAACTGCCTGTCCGAGTCGGTGATGCTGGGTTCGGTAGTTTACGGACATGAGCAAATGCAGACCGCGATCCAGGCCATCGAAGAATTAGCCGCTGAAGTCGGAGCTGAAACCTGGGAATGGCAGGCGCCTGAAACCGATGAAACCCTGGCAGACAAAGTGAGCGCCCAGGGTGAGTCAGCGATTACGCAGGCCTATACCATTGCCGACAAGATGGAGCGTCAGAACAAGCTGGGTGAAATTCGTGATGAAATAGTTGCGGCACTGGTCAGCGAGGCGGAAGATTCTCCGACGCTGGACGACGTGCGCGGCGCGATCGGCAAACTTGAAAAGAAAATTGTACGCGGGCTCATCATTGCAGGTGAGAAGCGCATCGACGGACGCGATACCCGAACGGTACGCCCCATCCGAATTCGCACTGGCGTGTTGCCACGCACGCACGGTTCAGCCCTGTTTACGCGGGGTGAGACGCAGGCACTGGTGGTAACCACCCTTGGAACCGGCCGTGATGCACAATTGATCGACGCGATTGAAGGCACCCGTAAAGAAAATTTCATGATGCATTACAATTTTCCGCCCTCCAGCGTCGGTGAAGTCGGACGCGTGGGAACTCCCAAGCGCCGAGAAATCGGCCATGGTCGTCTCGCCAAGCGCGGCGTACAGGCCGTGATGCCGCACCTGGACGACTTTCCCTACGTTATTCGCGTCGTGTCCGAGATTACCGAATCAAACGGTTCTTCTTCGATGGCGAGCGTCTGTGGCGCGAGTCTCGCACTGATGGACGCGGGTGTGCCGCTAAAGGCGCCGGTTGCGGGTATCGCGATGGGCCTGATCAAGGAAGGCGATGATTTTGCGGTACTGTCCGATATTCTCGGCGACGAAGATCACCTCGGCGATATGGATTTCAAGGTTGCCGGCACCAACGATGGCGTCACCGCGCTGCAGATGGATATCAAGATCGACGGTATTACGACCGAGATCATGCAGCAGGCGCTGGACCAGGCACGCGAAGGTCGCTTGCATATTCTGGGTGAAATGGCAAAAGAGCTCAGCGAAAGCCGTGACGAGATGTCCGAATACGCGCCGCGACTGATCACCTTCCGTATCAATCCGGAAAAAATTCGCGATGTCATCGGTAAGGGCGGGGCAACGATTCGTTCGATCACTGAAGAAACCGGCGCCACGATCGAAGTCGACGATGATGGCATGGTCAAAATCGCATCGGTCGAAAAAGCCGCCGGTGACGAGGCCCGTCGCCGCGTTGAACAGGTTACCGCTGACGTCGAGGTGGGTGTAATTTACGAAGGCAAGGTCGCGAAAATCATGGATTTCGGGGCTTTCGTAAACATTCTTCCCGGCAAAGACGGACTGGTACATATCTCGCAGATTTCGGACGAACGTGTCGAGAGCGTTAGCGATAAGCTTTCCGAGGGCGACATGGTCAAAGTCAAGGTGCTCGAGGTGGATCGGCAGGGCCGCATTCGCCTGAGTATGAAGGCTGTCACCGAGGGCGAGGCCGCCGCAGTCTAGCAGTAACGGTAAACCAGTTGATAACGAAGGGGGAACAGCGTTCCCCCTTTTTTATGGTTCGTCATTGAATCGATTCGAAGAACACCGGTCGCGTTCAAACAGCGTTGTCGAGAAGCCGGTAGCCCCTGGCCGGCTAAAAGATCTGTTTCAGTTGGACTGCTAAATGATCTTGAAGATGGTGCCGCAATAGGGACACCTGGCCTCGCCGCCATTTTCCGCGACCGGTATGTAGACCTGCGGATGCGAATCCCACAGGCTCGAGCCTTCCATTGGACAGTGAATAGGCAAGTCGCCAGGCTTGACTTCGACGGCGGTTTTCGCATTGGGTGTCGAGTATGCGGACTGGTTGGATGCTGTGTCTGGATTGACCATCGGTTTCCTAATTTACAAAAGTAAGCAAGTCCAGGTACTTTTCGTTACGCCCGTGCACCAGGTCAAAGTAGTCTGACTGCAGGCGTTCGGTTATCGGCCCGCGTTTGCCACTGCCGACCGGGCGATTGTCGAGCTCGGCGATCGGTGTAACCTCGGCCGCGGTGCCGGTGAAAAAAGCCTCGTCGGCAATATAAATCTCGTCGCGCGTGAAGCGCTTTTCGATAATGTCGAGGCCCTGGTCGGCGGCCAGCTTGAAAATGGTTTTACGCGTTATGCCGTTTAGCGCTGTCGTGGTCTCAGGCGTATAGATTACGCTATCGCGGATGACAAAGATATTCTCACCGCTGCCCTCGGCGACATAACCCTCGGGATCAAGTAACAGGGCTTCATCGTAACCGTCTTTAAGGGCTTCACCGAGCGCCAGCATCGAGTTGATGTACTGGCCGTTCGCCTTGGCCTTGGTCATCGCGATATTGGGATGGTGGCGCGTGTGCGAGGAAGTCTTTATCCGAATACCTTTCTCCAGTCCTTCCTGGCCCAGGTAGGAGCCCCATTCCCAGGCGGCGACGATACAGTGAACGCTTAGATTGTCCGCGCGCAGTCCCATACCCTCGGAGCCGTAAAAAACCATCGGCCGGATGTAGGCACTGTCAAGCTTGTTGTCGCGCACCGCGGCAACCTGTGCCTCCATCAACTGCCGCTTGTCAAAGGGAATCGCCATGCCAAGCACCTTACAGGAATCCAGCAGGCGCGTGGTATGTGCATCCAGTGCAAAGATCGCGGTGCCCTGGTCGGCATGATAGGCGCGCACGCCCTCGAAACAACCCATGCCATAATGCAGGGTATGGGTTAAGACGTGCACCCTGGCATCGCGCCAGGCAACCATTTCGCCGTCAAACCAGATGAAGCCATCGCGATCATCCATCGACATTTTTAATTCTCCTGCACGCTGAAACACTCGTTCCAGCAGTTAACAACATACTCTATCTGCTCCGCAATCACTTCGGCGTCAACCTCGGCGGACTGATTTTGCAGCACGGATTCGTGCAGCAACCGGTGATAGGTCTGGTAAATTTCAGCCAGTTGCGATTGCGAACTGGTGATCAGATTTAACCGAAATAACTCGTTGAGCAGGCGAATATTATCAGAATATAAACAATCGGAGCCAATACTATTTGCGTGCGCCAGCACCCAGTATTGCACCAGGAACTCGATGTCAACCATGCCGCCGCGGGATTGCTTCAAATCCCGGCGTTCACCCTCCGGGGGCTGCTTGCTGCGATAGATTCGCTCGCGCATTTCGACAATATCCTGGCCCAATTGCTCGATATCCCGCGCTTGCCTGAGTACCTGCTCACGAATACGATCAAACTCGGGTTTCAGCCTGGGCTCCCCGGCAACCACGCGCGCGCGCACCAGCGCCTGGTGCTCCCAGGTCCAGGCTTTTTCCAACTGGTAGCGCTGGTAAGCCTGTGTCGACGATACCAGTAATCCGGACGATCCCTCGGGGCGCAGTCGCGAATCGATTTCGTAGAGCTTCCCCGAAACGGTCATGACGCTGGTCATGGAAATTATTTTTTGCGCGAGACGCGCGAAGTAAATCGAGTTTTCGACACATTTTTCACCGCTGGTATGCTGCTGTTCTCCACTCGAATCGTGCAGGAAAATCAGGTCCAGGTCGGACTGGTAGTGCATTTCGAGGCCGCCGAGTTTGCCGTAGCCGACGATCGCGAAGTTAGCCTGTCGACGCGTGCCCGACTCGGTACATTCCGGCACGCCGTACTGCTGTCGCAGCGCTTTGCTGGCTAACCGGTAAACTGCTTCGAGTACGACTTCAGCCAGTTCACAGAGGTAGCGACTGACCTCGTTGGCGTCGATTTCCTGTGCCAGTTCGGCACAGGCAATCACCAGGGTCTGCTCGCGTTTGAACAGGCGCAGGCTATCGAGTTCGAGTTCGGTGTCACCTTCGATATTATCCAGTTGCCGCTGTAAACGCTGCAGTAACCGTGGCTTGTCGAAGCGGTCCTGGTCACCCGCCTGGATTAGATTCTCAAGCAGCATCGGGTACTGCGAAACTTCTTCGGCGATCCAGGCGCTTTTGTCGAACAGCGAGGCCAGCTTTTGCAGTAGTGACTGGTTTTGAAACAGCAGCTCGAAATAGACGCTGCGTCCCGCAATCGACGA
>CALZHS010000178.1 GCA_945787265.1 uncultured Gammaproteobacteria bacterium
GGCTAAGTTCCTTGTACGCAGAAACCCGGGGTTCAATCCAGGAGCCGGGCAGCAGATACAGGACGATTGCCGCGACGGCGAAACCGACCAGTGCAGGGGCAGGTTTGCCATTACATTCGATCCACAGTGTTGCCGCGGCGGCAAAACCGAGTGCCGAGATAACGACCAGGGCCTGTGCCGCGGGCATCAGGTAGAGCAGCCCGATGATGCCCAGTGCACCGATTCCGGCACCGAGCAGATCGGCCGCGTAAATTCGCGCCAGGCGCTCGCGGTACCCGATCAATGCCAGGCCGATCAGGTTGGCTGCGAAGATAAACGGTATCGTCAGCAGCAGGATCACCAGTGCCAGTCGCAACCAGTGGTCGTTATCCCAGATGAGCTCTTCGGGATTGAATGAAAGCAGCTGTGCCAGCGCGAAACCAACTAGCGAGGTGATTGCAAACAGGCAGGCCTGGCTTACGGCAAAGCCACGAAAGTGGCGAATCAGTCTGTTACCCGTGAACGCCAGCAGGCTGCCGCTGACACCGAAACCCAGCAGCGCAACACTGACCACCATGTAGGCGAAGTGATGCCACTGAACTTGCGAAAACAGCGCCATCAGCAGAACCTCGTAGCCGAGCACCGCCGCAGAAATCAGTGCGATCGCCAACCGCGGCTGTTGACCTGCATTCTCCTCGGAACTAGTGTCCACCGGTCAGTGGTACAAATCGAACTGGCAGTACCTGGCGCGTTCGTACTTCGTCTTCGCTGACGCGAGTAATCAGGATCAATTCCTGGGTCGAAAAACGACTACCGACCGGAATGATCATCTTGCCACCAACCGCGAGTTGTTTTACCAGTGGTGGCGGAATATGGTTCGCAGCAGCGGTGACGATGATAGCGTCGAACGGTGCATGCTCGGACCAGCCGTAGTAACCATCGCCAATGCGCACCTCGACGGCATCGTAGCCGAGACGCTGCAGGCGTGTTTGTGCCTGCAGCCCAAGCGGCTCGATGATTTCGATGCTCCAGACCCGGGCCTCGAGCGCGGCCAGTATCGCTGCCTGGTAGCCGGAGCCAGTACCGATTTCCAGCACCTTATGCTGCGGCTTCAGCTCCAGCAGGTCGGTCATGATGGCGACAATATAGGGTTGAGAAATGGTCTGGCCATGTCCGATGGGCAGGGGACGATTCCGGTAGGCCTGATCGATGCGTTCGGTCGGTACGAATTCATGTCGTGGGACCCTGGCCATTGCTTCCAGTACGCGGTTATCCAGTTGCGAACGCTTCAGGTACTCGCTGGTGTCACGGACGTCCTGCTCGATCAGCGCTATCATCCTGGTGCGCTTCGCCAGAAAGGGATCTTCTGCCCGTGCCTGCCCAACCGGCATGCATATCATTGCCGCGATTAGTATGAGCCTGGACATTACGGAGACCGGCTCAAGATATGAGATAATGCCATACACTGTTTTGATGATCGCCTGGACCTCGATGAACGGGGCTGGAATTATAAGCTTGAAACCGTATCTCGCCAATTTTCGTTTTTACGAGGAACTCAACGAATTCCTGCCACCGGAGCAGCGCAAGCAAACCATCGAGTATCGTTTTTGCGGCAAGCCCGCGATAAAGGATCCGATCGAGGTTCTCGGGGTGCCCCACAGCGAGGTGGATCTGGTAGTGGTTAATGATCAATCGGTTGGTTTTGACTACAAGTTAAGAAATACCGACAGGGTGGCCGTATACCCGGTATTCGAAAGCCTGGATATAACGCCCGTGCAACGCCTGAGGCCTAAACCGCTGCGTAAAACAGCTTTCATCGTCGACGTCAATCTGGGCAAGCTGGCGCGGCGTTTACGCATGGTGGGACTCGATACGGCCTATGGAAACCGGCTCGACGACGACGAAATCGTCGACATCGCGGTGCGAGAAAAGCGTATTGTCCTGACACGGGACCGGCGTTTACTTTTTCGTCGGGCGATAACCCATGGTTACTGGGTGCGCTCGGATGATCCTGACACCCAGCTCAGGGAAGTATTGCAGCGACTCGATCTCTTTAAACAGGTCAGGCCGTTGCGGCTTTGCCTGGATTGCAATGGAAAAATCGAGCCTGTCTCCCGCGACCAGGTCTGGTCTGATCTGGAACCGCTTACCCGTCGTTACTACCAGGATTTTTATCGCTGCAGTCGTTGCCACAAGATTTACTGGGAGGGCTCACACGTGGCGCATATGAATGATGCTATCCGCCAGATTGTCGATCTTCAGTAGTTTCGGTTAACTGCTTCAGGTCCCGTTCGCAGAGCTCGATACTGGCACGCAGCTGACCAGCGCGCTGCTCCAGTTCGCGGGTTCGACTGCGCTCGAGGCTGTCGCGGACACGCCGCAATTCATGGCGCAGGGCCGCGAGTTCCTGCTTTAGCTGTTGTTCAACAGACATATCGACGAATACTCAGCTTCGCAATAGTGGCAGTCTATCAGCCTCGACGCGGCAGATCTCATTTGGGCTAGGCGCTGTTATCCCTTCTGATCGGCTGAAATCGAGTCCCAATTGGTGTAAATTGCCTGCCACTTGCAACCAGGAAATAACATGCCCGATTACCAGATAGCACCGTCGATCCTGTCGGCTGATTTTGCGCGACTCGGTGAAGAAGTCGATAATGTTCTCGCATCCGGGGCGGATATCGTCCATTTCGATGTTATGGACAATCACTATGTGCCCAACCTGACAATCGGTCCGCTGGTTTGCGAGGCCCTGCGAAAGCATGGCGTCGAGGCACCGATTGATGTGCACCTGATGGTCAAGCCGGTGGATCGCATCATTCCCGACTTTGCCAGCGCCGGTGCCAGTTACATCACGTTTCATCCGGAGGCGTCCGAACATATCGATCGCAGCCTGTCGCTGATCAGGGATAGCGGCTGCAAGGCCGGTCTGGTATTTAATCCGGCTACCCCGTTAAGTTACCTGGATCACGTGCTCGATAAAATCGATATGATACTGCTGATGTCGGTTAATCCCGGCTTCGGCGGACAAAGTTTCATTCCGGCGACGCTTGACAAGTTGCGCAACGCGCGTCGCAGGATCGATGACTCCGGATTCGACATCCGCCTTGAAATCGATGGCGGCGTCAAGGTCGACAATATTGCCGAGATCGCCGCCGCGGGTGCCGATACCTTCGTTTCCGGTTCCGGTATTTTCGGCTGTGCCGAAGCCGATGATCCAAACCGTTACGACAGCATACTGAAGCAGTTCCGAGGCCAGCTGGAGCGCGCCGGTTCGATCTGAAACCGCTGGAAATAGTCATGGCCATGCCCGAAAGGCTATGTTAGATTCTGTCGTCGGACTGAATAGTTATTCCAGATGACTCTGCAACGTTTACAGAAAAATGAGGGTACACAACGCTGGCGATGGTGATCGCGAGTCGCTGTTGTTTGTTTCCCTTTTTCTGTTCAATCGTTTTAAGAGTCACTCATGAATCTCAAGCAATTCAATAAAATAAAGCGTGATTACAATCGCATCCCGCTGGTGCGCGAAGTCTTTGCCGATCTTGATACCCCGTTAAGCACTTACCTGAAACTGGCCGATGAGCCTTACACCTACCTGTTCGAATCGGTGCAGGGTGGCGAAAAATGGGGTCGTTACTCGATCATCGGCATGGCCTGCGGTACGCGCATCAAGGTATTCGGCAAGCGGGTGATACTCGAAGTTGACGGCGAGATTGCCAGTGACGAAGAAATCGACGATCCGCTGGGCTATATCGAGAATTACCTGCATTCCTTCCAGGTCGCCGAGGCCGATTGCCTGCCCAAGTTTCATGGCGGCCTGGTCGGTTACTTCGGTTACGATACGATCCGCTATATCGAACCCAAACTCTCGCACTGCCCCAATCCGGATCGGCACCAGACGCCGGATATCCTGTTGATGCTGAGCGACAAGCTGGTGGTGTTCGATAACCTGTCGTCGCGCATGTTTCTGATCGTACATGTCGAGCCCATGCTGGATCAGGCCTGGCACCAGGGGCAACTTCAACTCGATGAACTCGAGGCCAGGCTCGGCTCGATCCAGCTCGATACCGGCAACGGTTCAAAGCCGCAAACGGTCCGGGAACAGGACTTTACTTCCGAATTTACCCAGCAGGGGTTCGAGGCCGCGGTGGAAAAGGCGCGCCAGTATATTATCGACGGCGACGCGATGCAGATTGTTCTGTCGCAACGACTCTCGATTCCCTACCAGGCTGCACCTATCGATTTGTATCGTGCACTGCGCGGTCTCAACCCGTCACCTTACCTGTATTACCTGAACCTGGGTGACCATCACGTGGTCGGATCTTCCCCCGAAATACTGGTGCGCCTTGAAGACGAGACCGTCACGGTGCGGCCAATCGCCGGAACCCGACCGCGAGGCAGGACTGCAGAGCACGACCTGGAACTGGAGCGAGAATTACTCAACGATCCGAAAGAGCTGGCCGAGCACCTGATGCTGATTGACCTCGGGCGTAACGATGCCGGCCGGGTAAGCCAGGTCGGTAGTGTCCACCTGACCGAACAGATGATCGTGGAACGTTATTCGCACGTGATGCATATCGTTTCCAACGTCGAGGGTCGGATCAAGCCCGAACTGTCGGCTTTCGACGTGTTACGCGCGACCTTCCCCGCTGGCACGGTTTCGGGGGCACCGAAAATCCGGGCCATGGAAATAATTGATGAACTGGAGCCGGTAAAACGAGGCATTTATTCCGGTGCGGTGGGTTATATTTCCTGGAGCGGGAACATGGATACCGCGATCGCGATTCGTACCGCGGTGATAAAGGATGAGACGCTCTATATTCAGGCGGGTGCCGGAATCGTTTATGATTCAGTTCCGGCAAATGAATGGGCGGAGACCATGAACAAGGGGCGCGCGATTTTTCGTGCCGTGACGCTGGCGGAAGCGGGATTACCGTCGCGGGATCCCTGCGACCGGGAAGCGGGGGAAGAGGAATCATGAAAGTCCTGATGATCGATAACTATGATTCG
>CALZHS010000179.1 GCA_945787265.1 uncultured Gammaproteobacteria bacterium
TGGAACGCAAAGGGGCAACCGGACAAGCAGCGTTTTGCGACTTTGCGCAACGGCTATCATGGCGACACCTTGGGCGCAATGTCGGTCTGTGATCCGATAACAGGTATGCACAGCCTGTTTAATTCGGTGCTGGCACCGCAATTCTTTGTCGATCGCCCGAACTCCAGGTTTGGCGAGAACTGTGACGAGAGCGACACGCGCGCGCTCGAAAAAGTGCTGCAGGAAAATCATGCACAGATCGCCGCGCTGATTCTGGAGCCCATCGTGCAGGGCGCCGGGGGCATGTATTTCTATTCCGCGGAATACCTGCAGCGTGCCCGCGAACTTTGTGACCACTACCGCGTGCTGCTGATCGCCGACGAAATTGCGACCGGCTTCGGGCGCACCGGTAAACTGTTTGCCTGCGAACACGCCGCGATTACACCCGACATCATGTGTATCGGCAAAGCCCTGACCGGGGGCTACATGAGCCTGGCCGCAACGCTGACCACGGCGGAAATCAGCCAGGCCATTGACCACGGAGATCCCGGCGTGTTTATGCACGGGCCGACCTTCATGGCCAACCCGCTGGCCTGCGCCGTTGCCAGCGCGAGTATCGAGTTGCTGATGGAGTCTGACTGGCAAACGCGTATCGGTCAGATCGAAACAACGCTAGCAAAACTGCTCGCACCCAGCCGGGCGCTTGCGCAGGTAGCCGAGGTTCGGTGCCTCGGCGCAATTGGTGTCATCGAGATGAAACAACCCGTGGATATGGCGGCAATAATGCCCCGGTTTGTCGAGGCCGGTATCTGGGTGCGACCTTTCGGTAAACTGGTATACCTGATGCCGTCTTACAGTATTTCAGATTACGAACTGCAACAACTCTGTGATTCACTGGTCAGCGTAGTTGCACAACACAGCGGTTAAGGTATTGATAAACCGGTCGATACAGACAGGGCGGAGGTAGCAATGAAGAATTCCCTGTTCCTGACCCTGCTGTTATCGAGTTTGCTGGTAAGCGGCTGCGCCGAGCCACCGCTGGTGATCGGACAACCTGCGGCAAGCACTGACAGCCAGCAAGTCGTTATTTATTATATCGATCGGCCGAAATGCAACTTCGAGACGCTGGCTCATATTCGCGTAACCGGCGGTTACTTTTCGCTAAAATCGATGCTTGCAAGAATGCAAAAACAGGCTGCCGGAGTCGGCGCCGATGGATTGTACGTGCTGCACACGCAGCAGCTCGATGTGAAGGAGTACCTGGGGACTGCAAAGGCCATCCGTTGCCTTCCTGCCTGACAACCAGGATTATCTAGCTTTCTTCTTCGTCGTCCTGCTGCTCGCCCTCCTGGGCTTCGTCTTGCAGAACCTTGTCTTTTTCCTCGGGGGTTAGCACCACCGTGTCTTCTTCGCCCATTGCGACCTCCTCAGCAGGATTGAATATGGCTTGCTAAGCCGTTAAATATTAGCAAATTATAGTCCAGTTAAAACGTTTTTGTGGTCCCGCATTGATAGACTCTAAAATGGGTATATCTTCCACATAAATCCATGTCCCAGGTGTTACAATCAGACGCAATCCAGGCATTAGCGGCGCCACATGAGTAAAAAAACAATCAAGGTCACCGACAGCATGGGTTCGGTAGAGATTCCAGCCGACGCGCTTTACCAGGCCCAAACCCAGCGTGCCCTGGACAATTTCAGGATCAGCAGCCTGAAGCTGCCGTCATCGATGATCAGGGCCCTGGCGCTACTCAAGAAAGCCTGTGCCGAAACCAATCTAGACCTTGAAAAAATCGATCAACCGCTCGCCCAGGCGATTCAACAGGCAGCGGACCTGGTTATCTCCGGCCAACACGATGACCAGTTTTCGATCGACATTTTTCAGACCGGGTCTGGAACCAGTAGCAATATGAACGTAAACGAGGTTATTGCGACGCTCGCCTCGAGCAGGGCTTTAAAGGTACATCCGAATGACCATGTCAATATGGGTCAAAGTTCCAATGATGTGTTCCCGTCGGCGATTCATGTCGCCGCTGCCGGGCAGATACACGAACATTTGCTGCCATCGATACAAATGCTCGAAACTGCGCTCAACGCACGCCAGCAACAGCACCAGCAAACAATCAAGACCGGGCGTACTCACCTGATGGACGCGATGCCGATATCCCTGGGACAGGAAATTTCGGGCTGGGCATCACAGATAAAGAATGATCGCTACCGTATTCAAACAGCGCTGGGCCGTTTGCAGCAGCTGGCAATTGGCGGGACCGCGGTCGGCACCGGAGTTAATACGACAGCCGATTTCGGTCAACGGGTATGTGAAAAACTCCACGCGAGTACGGGTATTCGATTCATCCGAATGGAGAACCTGTTCGAGGGTCTGAGCACCCAGAACACGGCGTTGGAGGTAAGCGGCCAGCTGCGCGTGCTGGCGACTTCATTGACCAAGATCTGCAATGACTTGCGCTGGATGAACTCCGGGCCATTAACCGGTCTGGGAGAAATCCAGTTGCAGCCTTTACAACCGGGTAGTTCAATTATGCCCGCCAAGGTCAATCCGGTAATTCCCGAAGCCGTGCTAATGGCGGCTGCCCAGGTCGTCGGCAACGACAGCACCATAGCCCTGGCAGCGCAGTCCGGTAATTTTCAACTGAATGTCATGCTGCCGGTAATTGCTTACAACCTGCTGCAAAGTATCGAGATCCTCGGCAACGCGATACAACACCTGTCAAAAGCCATTGACTCGATGTCGATTAACGCCGAAATCATGGCGCAAAACCTGGCTTTCAACCCTATTCTGGTGACCGCTTTGAATCCAATCATCGGGTACCAGAAATCGGCAGAGATCGCAAAAGCCGCGGTTGGCCAGAATCGACCTATACTCGAAGTAGCCATAGAAATGACCGATATCGACGAAGCCAGCCTGAGAAAGTTACTCGATCCGGCGAAGCTGGTTAAAAATCACCAGCAAGACAGCGATTGAATGCTTGCTTAATTGATACTTTACTTCTAAAATTTCATCTAAATAAATGAATTTTAAGGATTTATGGTGCCAATGGCATTTGTAAATTTGGGATTTTCCGCCACCGCCAAAAGCATTGGAATGTTCGTTTTCCTGGTCGCTGTCTGGATGAGCCCCCAACTGCAGGCGAACGCCACTATCGAGCAACAGCGTCAGCTGTTTCGCGATGCCTCTGCCGCGCTCGAACGTAATCAAACTAGCCGCTTCGACCGACTGCTGCAACAACTGGTCGAGTACCCGGCCGAACCCTACCTGAGATACGATGCTTTCCGGCGCAACGTCAGTCGCGTAAAACCGGCGCAAGCCGAGGAATTTTTTCAGCGTTACAGCGAGTTACCGTTTGTCTACCACGCACGTGCAGCATGGCTTAAGGTACTGGCGAAACGACGGGACTGGGATAACTACCTGAAGTTTTTTGACAACCGTGAAAATACACGACTTCAATGTCTCGCTTT
This sequence comes from uncultured Gammaproteobacteria bacterium, assembly GCA_945787265.1. Taxonomy (GTDB): domain Bacteria; phylum Pseudomonadota; class Gammaproteobacteria. The sequence goes on from CALZHS010000179.1 coordinate 3,457, forward strand.
CCAGGCACGACTTGAACTCGGCCAGCTTGATGGACTCCTCGACGAAATTTCCAAAATCTGGTTGCGCGGTTATTCGCAACCCTCACAATGCGACCCGGCATTTGCCTACTTTCTCAAAACCCATGACCAGGCAGAGCAGATGGTCTGGTTACGTATCGAAAAAGCATTCAAGGCGCGTCGGCCAAAGCTGGCACGATACCTCAGTAAACAATTAGACCAGCAGGGCAAGGCCACGGTCGAAATCTGGTATCGCGCGCATCTGCGTCCGCAACAATCTCTTAAAAAACTGGCCGCTGCCGAGGACACGGTCCGCAACCGCGCCATTATCGCTCACGCGATTGACCGCCTCGCGCGTAAAAATAGCCTTAAAGCGCTCGAACTCTGGAACCTGATCCACGATGATTTTGCGTTTAGCGACGAGCAAAGAAATCAAAGCCAGCTAAGAATCGCTCTGTCCGCGGCTTACCAGCATGAACCTGAAGCTGGCATTTTGCTGTCCGGGCTCGATCCCGTGGCGATGAATGACCAGGCTTATCTTTGGCTGGCACGCATCCAGTTACGCAATCGTGACTGGTCGGGTTTACTCGAGACGATCAACCGGATGCCAGCGCATCTGCAACTCGAAAACGAATGGCAATACTGGTTGTCTCGCTCGATGGAAGCCGAGGGTCAACTCGTGCAATCACTCTCTTTACTCGAGCAACTGTCGGACAAGAGCAGTTATTACGGCTTCCTGGCCGCCGACAAGCTGAAGCGCGAGTACCGCATCGAGCAGGAAAATGCCGCCAAAGCCGAAGTTGACGAGGATGCGATGCTGGCCGTGAATCCATCCATGTTACGCGCCCGCGAGCTTTTTTATCTCGATCGCCTGGTCGACGCCAAGCGCGAATGGTTTCAGGCGCTGAGATATCTGGACCAGGACCAGATCAAACAGGCCGCCAAGCTCGCTTCGAAATGGAAATGGCATGACAGCGCGATTCGTACGGTTGCCAAGACACCGCATCGCAGCGACTATAGTCTGCGCTTTCCGATGCCTTATAAACAGCAGGTTCTGGAACACGCCCAGGCCAGGAAGCTCGATCCATCGCTGATTTACGGCGTCATGCGGCGCGAGAGCCTGTTCGATCCGTTGGCCCGTTCCAGCGTCGGAGCGCTCGGCTTGATGCAATTGATGCCGAGCACCGCACGCCTGGTGGCTCGTTCTCTGGGTATGAAACGTCCGCGTAAATCCGATATCTTGAGGGTCGAAAACAATATTCGTTTCGGCACCCACTACCTCAGAACCGTGATGAATCGATTCGACAACAACGTGGCGCTGGCCGCGGCAGCTTACAATGCCGGCCCCCGCAACGTCAGACGCTGGCTACCGAAAAATGGCGCCATGTCGGCGGACCTGTGGGTGGAAACCGTGCCATTCGGTGAAACCCGAAACTAAGTTCAGGCGGTGCTGGCTTACTCGACGGTGTTCGACAAGTCTCTCGGAAAAAATACCTTGATGTCGAGTCGCATGGGTGATATCAAAACCAGCTACT
>CALZHS010000180.1 GCA_945787265.1 uncultured Gammaproteobacteria bacterium
CCCTAACCTAACGACAGCGAGGCAGGATAGACATGAGTAGCGCGGCAGATCTCAAGCAACAGGATAATCAATTTATTCATCCCTGGGATGACTTCGTCAAGCTCGGCGCTAACCAGCGTACGCTGTTGGCCAGGGGTGAGGGTGTTTACGTTTACGACAGCGATGGCAATCGATTGCTGGATGCGCCGGCCGGCATGTGGTGTGTCAATATCGGGCACGGCCGCCAGGAAATTGCGCAGGCGGTTTATGACCAGATCATGGAGTTACCCTACGTTTCGCCGTGGTCGATGGCCACCGGTCCCGCCGCGGAATTTGCGGTCGACATTGCAGCGCAATCGCCGGGTGATCTGAACCACGTATTTTTCACCACCTGCGGATCGACCGCTGTTGACTCGGCGCTGCGCTTCGTGCAGTTCTACAACAACATGCGCGGCAAGCCGAACAAGAAACACATTATTTCGCAGAAGCGGGGCTACCACGGCAGTACCTACCTCGGCGGTAGCGTTTCCGGCAAGGAACGCGACAAGAATAACCTCGACTTCGAAACCCGGCTGGTGCATCACATCGATGCGCCGCATCCGCTGTACAAGCCGGCCGACCAGTCCGATGCCGAGTTTCTCGATGCCTGTGTCGCCAACCTGGAAAACATGATCGATGAAGTGGGTTCGGAAAATTGCGCGGTATTTGTTGCCGAACCGATTCTCGCCTCGGGTGGAGTCATCGTGCCGCCGGAAGGATATCATCAGCGCTGCCTCGAGGTTTGCCGCAAGCACGACATGCTTTACCTGTCGGATGAAGTCGTTACCGCCTTTGGTCGACTCGGCCACTGTTTTGCGTCCGAAGCGGTATTCGGCATTCAGCCTGATATTATTACCACGGCCAAGGGCCTGACCTCGGGTTATATCCCGATGGGCGCTTTCCTGGTCTCGGATCGCCTGATCGAGGAAATCAAGCAGCATGGCGGCGACTCGGCCGTTTTTTCGAATGGCTTTACCTATTCCGGGCACCCGGTCGCGGCTGCAGCCGGTATCAAGAACCTTGAAATCATGCAGCGTGAAAAGCTGTTTGAACAGGCCCGCGAAACCGGGCCCTACATGCAGCAGCAGATGCAAACCTTGCGCGATATTCCGATCGTCAGCGATGTTCGTGGCCTGGGATTAATGGCCTGCGTTCAATGTGAACTGAAGCAGGGCGACGATGATCTCGCCATGGATTACGAAATCGGTAACCTCATCGACAAACACTGCCAGGCGCTCGGATTGATCGTGCGTCCAATCATCAACATGTGCGTCATGTCACCGCCGTTAACCATCACCCGGGAACAAATCGACGAGATGGTTGCAATTTTGCGTCAGGGTATTTTGCTGGCAATGGAAGAAGTGAATGCGCTGGAGGCGGGCGCTGCCGACGAGGGCCATCATCATCCATCCCCGGCAGCCTAATCGGTGGTTCAGGTCTGAAAGCAGTAGCGAGTGAGAATTAATGAAGAGGTTTAGTGATGAAGTTTCTATCCGCAAAAGAAATCTACCGACGGGCCGGTAGCCGCAAGGGATTACCCGCCTGGACCTATAACAGTGCCGAGTTGACCGAGCTGGAAATGGAGCAGGTATTCCTGCGCAACTGGATGTTTGTCGCCCATGTTTCAGATCTGCCCAACAGCGGCGACTACCAGTGTTTCGCGATGTCCAACGAACGTGCCGTGGTGGTGCGCGACCAGGACGGGCAGGTGCGCGCATTCCATAACGTTTGTCGGCATCGCGCATCGCGCGTCGTCGCCGACGATAACGGCCACTGCGGCAAGGCTTTCATCTGTCCGTTTCACGGTTGGTCGTACAACCTGGATGGCACGCTTAAAAATATTCCCAGGGCAAACGCTTTTCCCGAAATCGACAAATCGCGGTTTGGGCTCAAGCCGCTCGATTGTGAAGTCTGGCAGGGCATGATTTTTGTGCGTTTCGGCGGTGATGGTCAGTCGGTCGCCGAGATCTTTAGCGACGCGGCAGAAGAAATCGGTCTTTATCGTATCCAGGAAATGCAGCCGCTTGAGAAACCCTATCAATATAATTTCGATCTCGACTGGAAAGCGGTGCTCGATATCGACAACGAGGGATATCATGTGCCGGTCGGTCATCCCGAATTGTTCGACCTGGTGGGTGGAACCTATACCGATCAACCCCTCAAGAGTGGCCTGTTCCGCTCCTTTGGCAGCTTCAAGGACCGCAAGCACAAGCTGCAGCGTAATCGCGATTATGTCGCGGCATTACCCGCGGAAAGTTATTTGCCGGAGTCACATCAACAGCTGTGGATCTACTGGGGCCTGTTTCCCGGTTTCGTGCTGACGCTGTTCCCGGACCAGATCGAGATTTACCAGATATACCCGACCGGGCACCAGCAGAGCGTTATGGCGGGCGTGAGCTATGCCTTGCCTGACGACCGGCCTGAAATGAAAAAAGCGCGTGAACTCAACCGCGATATCAACTCGGATGTCGGTAACGAGGATATTCGGCTGATCGAGTGGGCAGCCGCCGGCATGCGCTCGAGCGCGTTTGATGGTGCTCTGCTGTCTGACCTGGAATTGGGGATAGCAACCTTTCAAAACCGTCTGCGCGAAATTTTACCGGTCGTATCGCTCGAAGATGCCCCCGCCGAAGGCAGCCTGAGGCAGGTGAACGAGCGCATGCTCGCTCAGGGCAGAGTCGCGGCAGTCAAGTAACGCTCGCGCGGATTCAGGCTAGGGCCGCTTTAATTTCCCGCGCCGCGCGGATACCCGAATTATATGCGCCGTGGCAGCAGGCATGATCACCCACGGTGGTGGCCTCGCCGGCAAAGAACAGGCGTTCGTCGAGCGCACGCGCAAGCTTCCCGCGCTGACGCGCCTGGCCGGGTAGCGCACAGGAGTAGGAACCCCGGGTCCAGGGCTCAGTGTTCCAGGCGGTAACGATCGCGCGGCTGACGTGGGCGCGGATGTCGCTGCCGAAAACTTCGGCAACGCGATCGACGGCATACTCCCGGCCGGCTAGCTGACCCTGCTTTTCGAGCCAGATGCCGTGCCGTCCGCCGGTAAACACGATGGCCGTGTTCTGCCCCATGACGCTGGCTTCGAACCCGGCCGAGACGCCCTGGTCATTCCACGTGGTATGGAATCCTCGGCCCTGTGGGCCAAATACATCCTGGTCGAAATGCAGGCATATCTTGTTTTCGGTGCCGGTTGGCACGCCCAGGATGGCCTGCAGTTTCCAGTCGGGCAGGCCGGGAACAAAATCGATGTCGTTGGCCGCGAGAATTCCGGTGGACACGGTGCACAGGGCAGTACGAGCGCGCAGGGTGCCACGATTTGTAGCAACCGCAACGCCGTTGCCGCTCCAGTCGATTCGTTCGGCTCTGGTATTGAGCGCAACCGGCACGTCACCGCCCCAGGCGGCGACCAGGTTGCCGTAGCCGTTCAGGACCGGGAAGTCCGGACCTTCGAGTACAGAGGCAAAATCGGCGCAGGAAGTCTCATCGATATCGGCGGCATTGAGTTCTGCCATCATGTTCATGAAGGGCAGTGCGTAGGGATTATCCAGGTCGACCAGGTCGGCGATCGCGACGTCGTCACCCCGGTCCGTGGCTGCCCGCACCGCGGCGAAACATTCTGTACGGTAGGCGTAACAGGCTTCGCGGTCATCCGAACCAAGCGCTGTGCCGTTGTGGTAGAGTCGGATTCTAGCGTCGGTGAAAATATCGCCGTGATCCTTGCCCACGACCACGCCCAACTTGTCGGCGATGGCAACAAAGGGATTGTTATCGGCCTGGTGCAGGTAACTGCAGCCGAGGTCGAACCAGATCCCGGGCGCGATTTCCTCGCTGTAGGCGCGCCCGCCAATGCGATGCGAACCCTCAATAACCTGGTAGCTGAGTTCCAGTTTGTCGAGTTCCTTGGCCGCCGACAGGCCTGACGTCCCGGCGCCGATAATGATCACGTCCGGCTCGGATGGCATGCTTTACTCCGTTAAACTGGGTGGTTCGGTTCGAGTAGAATATTTTAACTGATCGGACAGGTGATGGCTTGTGCGCAGATTCGGGGACTGGATCAGCGAGGTTTAAAAATTCTTGCTGGCGCTGATACAATCCTGCGTTTGTCGGGCAAGCTCGCGACGAACCGACAACACGATTACAGCCCAGGGAGTTAATGACCGATGGCAAGGGACCCCAAGTACGATATTTTATTCGAGCCGGTGCAGATCGGCCCGGTTACCGCACCCAACCGGTTTTTCCAGGTGCCGCAGTGCAATGCGCTCGGCCACGGTCGCCCGCGCGCCGAGGCAGCTAATCGTGGCATCAAGGCCGAGGGTGGCTGGGGCGTGGTTTGCACCCAGGAAACTGAAATACATCCGAGTGCTGAAATAACACCATCCTACGAGGGGCGCATCTGGGATGAGCGCGATATTCCACAGCACCGGCTAATGACGGATGCGGTCCATGAACATGGCGCGCTCGCCGGTATCGAACTTGTCTATAACGGCAGTCATACACCCAATCTGTATAGCCGTATCGCGCCGATGTCTGCGAGTGCGATCCCGGTACATACCGATTTACCGATCCAGGCACGCGCGATGAGCAAACGCGATATCGCCGACGTTCGGCGTTGGCACGTCGAGGCAGCCAAACGCTCGCGGCAGGCAGGCTACGATATCGTCTATGTCTATGCCGGACACAATTTGAGCCTGTTACAGCATTTTTTTAAAAAACAATATAACCAGCGCAGTGATGAGTATGGCGGTAGCCTGGAAAACAGGGTCAGACTCACAAAAGAGGTTCTGACAGACGTGAAAGAAGCGGTCGGGCATGACTGCGCTGTTGCGTTTCGCTTTGCAACCGATGAATTGATGGGTCCGGATGGCTTGCAGTGGGAAAGCGAAGGTCGCGATATTGTCGGTATGCTGGCCGAGATTCCGGATCTGTGGGATGTCAATATCAGCGATTGGGCTAATGATTCGGC
>CALZHS010000181.1 GCA_945787265.1 uncultured Gammaproteobacteria bacterium
TCCATAGTGGTGTGAACAGTATAACGGCGCTGGCAGAGTTTTAAACGATCGACGCGTAAATGCTGGCCGGCTGGGAGATAGATCTGTGATTAATTTACTTTCCGGGGAGCAGGAACTGAGACCCAGGTCCCAAACGCGAGAGCACAAATGCCTAGAATTAAGCATCAAGACCCTTCTGTTAAGTTTTGTGTGTTGACCCCATTTACGCGATGGGGTTTTTTTTGACTTGTTTTGCGGTCAGCTCAAACCGGGGTTTGAAATTCATTAGTAAAAACAGGGCATCCGCGCAGAGGCGGGCATCTTGCGATCATGATCAGTAAGGGCCTGCGCACTTTTTGCGCGGCGGGATAAGAGATCAGGCGATGGCTATATTGCGCGGATCGCTTGAGCCAAGCGCCTTGCCATCACTACTATAGGTTTTACAGCTACCCGAAGTACCAAGTCCGGTCAGTACACCGAGCGAACGTCTTACTCGATCTCGACCGCGGTTAACCAGCAGACTATTGATCTGGATGGTATGCTGCAGCTGCACCAGGTTTTGTACCAGCTGTTTGTAAAGACCGGATATCTGTTGGTCCTTATCGTCACACCAGGCCATGCATTTCTCAAATCCCTGGGCATCCTGGCTAAATCCGTAGTCTGACAGTAGTTGGTACCGCTGTTGCTCTAGCTGCTCGATATCTTCAACCGCGAAGTCCGGCTTTGCAAGCGATTGCTGCAGGCTCTCCAGTTGATTCTCGGCGATTGCCTGCTTGATGCCGGCCAGGTACTCGCTGGCACTGGTAATGCGTTGATTGTGCTCTTCCAGCAGCGCTTTCAGTTGCTCGCGACATTGTTGGTTATTCATGGCAGTAATTTCTCGATTTCAGTGTATTTACGTGCGATGACTTCGGCATCGGGTTTGTATTCCCCTTTACCCAGGGCCTGCTTTACCGCTTCCACGCGGGCTTCGTTAACCTCGGGAAGATTCTTGATTTGCTCGCTCAATTGCTCGATCAAGCCGGTAGTGCTTATCTCAACAGTACTAGATTCACCGCTTGCACCGGCCCCGGTTTTGGCCTGGGTCTGCTGGTTGGTTTTCGCAGTGGAGCCAGCCTTGGTATCTGTCGATACCCCGGTATTTCGCGGGCGATTTTGCGTGTTAATCGGATCAGTCATTGCTGGTCTCCTCGAGATTCCTGATTACCTTATCGGCAGTCTGGCAGAATAGTTTACTGTTAAAAACGCACGGATTCATCAGATGCTTACCCGCACCATGGCCTCTCCCGAGACGATGCCTTCGACAACTCTCATGGACTGGGTGTTGCGTACCTGGACCACCTGGCCGAGGGTTGCCGACTGCATGGCCGTACCTGTCGATTTGATTTGCAGTCCGTTGTAATCCAGCACCAGGGTAACCTGTTGGCCCGAGCGAACCATTAACCTTGGGGATAAATTTTTCGGGGTAAGTACCGTGCCCTGGCTCAGGTTACGGCGGGCCTGCAGCTGGCTAAAGTTGCTGTTTTTCACGTAATAGCCATTTTTCAGACGCGCGATATTTTGCTTCTTGAATGTCACGCTCGATGCGTCAATTTTTTGACCTTTGAGCAACGGTTTTGCCGTAACCAGGACGTCTTCGAATACATCAATACGTACCGGTAAGTGAATTTTCCATCCGGATTTGATCGGGCAATTTACGCGGACCGCGGTGTTTCCTGCAATCAGGTCAGGGCGTGCAAACTTGACATTCAGCGCTTCGGGACAGGCCTTGAGGCGCAGCCTTGAATCCAGCTTGCCGATTTGAAAGCGTGGTGGATAGGGGCTTTGGTAGGGATAATTGACGATAAAGGACTCGGTCTGCATACGGATCGACGCCAGGCTCTGGATTTCCGCGGCCTGTACCTGCAACGAAGCTGCCAGTATACAGGCGGCCGAGATCGCAAGTTGCAAAACTGACTTTGTATAAATCCTGGAATTCATCTATTACCTCTATACATGGATGTGTTACTGCAATTATCAGGCCAAAATCGGCAAAGATAGCGAGATCGTGATCGATTCGGATTCAAAGGTATCATGGCAGCCTTATCGGGAGGGGATCCGGAATTCGAATCTTTAGGACAGGTTGGCAAAGCCCCGCCACGGTCATGGCCCCGGGAAGGCAATTCAATCCCGATGCTAAAGCGGACGGGCACCTGCCATTTGGCTTTTGCAGCAGTTTCCGTAAGGGGCAATAAAGAGGCGGCAATATTGCCTCTCATGATTGCCGCATTGCCACCTATTAACCGGACGCTTTTATCTAAGTCGCTGATTTATAAGCCTAATAATTTGGTGGCATCGTCTATGCAAAGGGATCCGTATTGTTGAATTACGGTTATTACCATGCCCATAAGTTTCGAACGAGCCTTTTCCATTCACGACGACGCACTGCTGTTGCGTGGCCAGCGTACCTCGATCCTGGCCGCCAATATCGCTAACTCGGATACGCCGAACTATAAAGCGCGTGACATAGACTTCGGCGCAATGTTGCGCAGTGCAAGTCAGCAACAGGCTGGCAAGATGGTTATGGCCAGCACACATCGTGACCATATGACGACTCAATCGAGCTCGATGCAGCCTGCATTGATGTATCGCAACCCGTTACATCCATCACTGGACGGTAACACGGTCGATTCCCACGTAGAGCAGGCCGAGTTCGCGGAAAATGCATTGATGTTCCAAACCAGTTTTACATTCCTGAATAGCAAGGTAACGGGTCTGATGAAGGCCCTGAAAGGAGAATAGTCATGGGGCTGTTTGCCAACTTCAATATTTCCGGTAGCGCGATCAGTGCCCAGTCGGTGCGTTTGAATACCGTTGCCAGTAACCTGGCCAATGTCGAGACCATCGCCAGCAGCGAGGCGGGCGCCTATCGCTCGCGTCAACCGGTATTCCAGTCAATGCTCGGCAACCCTGATCAGCCGGGTGAGGTCGGGGTGCGAATGCTCGAGATCGTGCAAAGTCAAAACACGGTGGACAAACGCTATGACCCGGGTCACGCCCTGGCGAACGAAGATGGTTTCGTTTTTGGTAGCAATGTCAACCCGGTCGAAGAGATGGCGAACATGATCTCGGCTTCACGCGCCTACCAGAATAATGTTGAAGTTTTAAATACCTCGCGCGACCTGTTACTGCGCGTCCTGTCGTTGGGAAGTTAACGGAGTTTCAAGATGTCTGATATCGATACCAATTCGATTTACACCCAGCTGGGATTAAACCCGCCGACGGATACCGATAGCAAGGAAAACGATGAGCTTGGGCAGGCCGAGTTCCTGGCATTGATGACTGCCCAACTGCAGTACCAGGATCCGCTCAAGCCGATGGAAAACGGTGATTTCCTGGGACAGATGGCCCAGTTCGGTACGGTCAGCGGGATCAGTGATTTGAATACCACGATTAATACCATGAGTGCCTCGTTCCAGTCCAACCAGGCGCTGCAGGCGTCGACGCTGGTCGGTCGGCGCGTTCTGGTGCCATCGCAGACCGGTATTCTGAATGATGGCGCTAGCCTGATGGGATCGGTAGAACTGGCCCAGCCGGCAAGCAAGATCGTCATTACGATAAAGAATGCAGCGGGTCAACTGGTGAATCGCCAGGAACTGGGTCTGCAGCAGGCCGGGCTGGTCGATTTTGAATGGAACGGCCTGGACGCCGACGGCAATAGTTTGCCGGGCGGTCAGTACCAGATCGCAGCAGAGGTTTATAGAGGCACCGAGGTCAGCTCGGGAAGTATGTTTACGGTGGTTGATGTCGAGAGTGTAACCCTCGGCGTCGGTGGCCAGGATCTTACGCTTAGCGTGTCCGGCCTCGACGATATCGATATGAACCAGGTTCGCAAAATAATGTAGCAAAGCAGGAGAAACTAATGTCATTTAATGCAGCACTGAGCGGATTACAGGCCGCTACCGTCGATCTTAGCGTTACCAGCAACAACATCGCTAACGTCGCAACCACCGGGTTCAAGAATTCGCGCACCGAATTCGGCGACCTGTTCGAGTTATCGCCGTTTGGCAACACTTCCACCCAGGTCGGAAGCGGGGTTGAAGTATTGAGCGTTAGCCAGCAGTTCGACCAGGGTAACCTGAAATTTACCGACGCCAGCCTCGACATGGCAATCAGTGGCCAGGGTTTCTTCATTACCAACAAATCCCTGACCGGTAGCGACATTTCCTATACCCGGGCCGGGCAGTTCCGGGTTGATAATACCGGCACGATTACCAATAGCGCGGGCGAATACCTGCAGGCTTTCCCGGTAGACGCAAGCGGTAATGTCACCTCGACCAGTTTGAATACCACGATCCCGATTACGCTGCCGGCGACTACTGGCGCACCACAGGCAACGACCGAAGTCGAAGCCGGGCTGAATCTGGACGCGTCGACGATTAAGCTGGATCCTGCCGCGTTCGACCCGACTGCGAGTAATACCTATACTCATGCGACCTCGACCACGGTTTACGATTCGCTTGGCGCCTCGCACGTGTTGTCCTATTACTTCATTAATGACCTGGGGGGCTCGGTTACCAATCCGCTCAGTAATCCCAACCAGTGGGCAGTATTTACCTATCTCGATGGCGCCGAGATTGATATCGCCGGCGGTACCCCGGTTAATCACTTGAATGGAGGTCTGCCGATTCTACAGAGTGCAGGTGTTCTCAATTTCAATCCCGATGGCAGCTATCTCAGCAGTACGCCGGCAGCCTTGCAAAACACCGCAATCCCGTTAACCAACGGCGCCAGCCCGCTCACCGTGCTGCATGACTTTGCCAATAACAGCACCACCCAGTTCGCGGCATCGTTTTCGGTGAGCACGCTCGATCCCGATGGTTTTACCACCGGCAGGCTGACCGGGCTGGATATCTCTGAGGATGGATTAATTCGTGCCACCTATAGCAACGGCATCCAGACCCCGATGGGCCAGGTTGCCCTGGCCGATTTTGCCAACCTGCAGGGCCTGAACGCCATC
>CALZHS010000182.1 GCA_945787265.1 uncultured Gammaproteobacteria bacterium
ACCGTGGCGATTAACCTTGTTTCTAGCCATTCGGCACAAAATAATAATAGCCAAGCCTTGAATTTTTTCAAGCCCGACATTACCTTATAGTTTTTGCTAATGGAATAGAGTGTAATCATGTCGAATCACTCTCAAGATCATGACGATGACGACACGTTGCTGCTCGAGCGCACGCGCCCCAAGCTTAAAAAGCCGCCGCTCTACAAGGTTGTTTTACTGAACGACGACTACACGCCGATGGAATTCGTGGTACACGTGCTGGAAGCAATTTTCGGACATAATCGCGAAAATGCCACCCGAATTATGCTGAATGTGCATAAAACCGGCAAAGGAGTTTGCGGTATTTATACCCGCGACATTGCGGAAACGAAGGTCACCGCTGTTAACAGCTATGCCCGCGAAAACAAGCATCCGCTGTTGTGCGATATGGAAGAAAATTAGCCCGTCGAATCGAAATTGAAAAACAGGTTACCTGGTTGAACATTTCGAGTACATTAAGGGTCAAATCGACTATATTACCATTTACAGACAGCGATAAATTAAGCCGGAACCATGTTAAATAAAGAACTGGAACAATCTCTGAACAAGGCGTTTCATGATGCTAATGAAAAGCGTCATGAATTTATAACTGTCGAACATTTATTGTTGATGCTCACCGAGAACGACGCGGCTACCGCGGTGATCGAAGCCTGCGGTGGCGATGTCCAGCTACTCAGAACCGAACTCGAAATTTTCGTCGACCAGAATACACCCCTGCTAATGGCGGACGAGGACCGCGATACCCAGCCAACGCTCGGGTTTCAGCGAGTCCTTCAGCGGGCCCTTTTCCACGTGCAATCCTCGGGTAATGGAGAAGTGTCGGGCGCAAACGTACTGGTGGCCATCTTTTCAGAGCAGGATTCGCATGCAGTTTACCTGCTCAACAAACACAACATAGAACGCCTCGATATTACCAACTACCTGTCGCATGGTATTACCCGGGTCAGCGATGATTCCGAGGAAGAGTCTTTTACCCATGATAGCGAGGCGCTAGCCGGTGATCAGGAAAGTGAAAACCCGCTGGAAAAATTTGCCTCCAATCTGAACGAGCTTGCCTATTCCGGCAAGATCGACCCGTTGATTGGACGCGATCTTGAAATTGAACGCATCATTCAAACGCTTTGCAGACGACGCAAGAACAACCCGCTGCTGGTAGGCGAGGCCGGCGTTGGTAAAACCGCGATTGCAGAGGGGCTGGCGCGTAAAATCGTTGAAGAAGAAGTACCGGAAGTATTGCTAGATAGCACGGTGTATTCGCTCGACCTCGGGGCCCTGGTTGCCGGCACCAAGTATCGAGGTGATTTCGAGAAACGCCTGAAAGCCGTTATCGGCCAGCTCATCCGCGAACCCGGTTCTATCCTGTTTATCGATGAAATTCATACCATCATCGGTGCCGGCTCGGCATCGGGTGGCGTTATGGACGCCTCCAACCTGATCAAGCCGGTACTGGCAAACGGTGATATCAAGTGCATTGGCTCTACGACTTACACCGAATTTCGCGGCATTTTCGAGAAAGACCGCGCGCTGGCACGCCGCTTCCAGAAAATTGACGTGACCGAGCCCTCCATTGAAGAAACCTACCTTATTCTCAAGGGTTTGAAGTCGCGTTTCGAGGAACACCACAACGTCAAGTACACGCTGCAGGCATTGCGCAAGGCTACCGAACTTGCGTCACGCTATATTAACGACCGCCATCTTCCCGATAAGGCAATCGACGTTATAGACGAGGCGGGTGCACAGCGTCGCCTGCTGCCGGCCAGGCAACGCAAGAAAACGATCGGCATTCATGATATTGAAAATATTGTGGCCAAGATTGCACGTATCCCGGCAAACACGGTCAGCACGACCGATCTCGATATGCTCAAGAATCTCGGCAAAAACCTGTCGCGGGTTGTATTTGGCCAGGACGAGGCCATCAATGCGCTCGATGCCGCGATCAAAATGTCGCGTTCCGGGCTCGGCCGCGAATCCAAGCCGGTCGGTTCTTTCCTGTTTTCGGGTCCGACCGGTGTCGGTAAAACCGAGGTCTGTCGCCAGATTGCCAAGATTATGGGCATCGAACTGATACGTTTCGACATGTCGGAATACATGGAACGCCATACCGTATCGCGCCTGATCGGTGCGCCTCCCGGTTATGTCGGTTATGACCAGGGCGGACTCCTGACCGAAGAACTCAACAAGCATCCGTACTCGGTGGTATTGCTGGATGAAATTGAAAAGGCACATCCCGATGTTTTTAACCTGCTGCTGCAGGTAATGGATAGCGGGACGCTAACCGATAGCAATGGTCGCAAGGCAGATTTCCGCAACACCATACTGATCATGACGACCAACGCCGGTGCAGAGCAGATGAGCCGCGCCTCCATGGGATTCACCCTGCAGGATCACACGCTCGATGCAGGTGAAGCGATCAAGAAGGTTTTCACACCCGAGTTCAGGAACCGGCTCGACGCGACCATCCAGTTCAAGGCCCTGGACACCAATGTTATTTTGAACGTGGTCGACAAGTTTCTGATTGAACTCGAATCACAGCTCGAAGCTAAAAAGGTCAGTATGACGGTCAGCGATGCCGCACGTCGCTGGCTTGCCGAGAAAGGTTATGATCCCAAAATGGGCGCGCGTCCAATGGCCCGCGTGATTCAGGATGAGATCAAGCAGGTACTCGCGAACGAACTGCTGTTCGGCGAATTAACCAGCGGTGGCAGGGTGAAAATCGATATTAAGGATGGCAGCTTACACTGCCAGGTGATAAAGACGCAGAAACCGAAACCGAAGGCTTCTGTCAGTTAGCACGATTACCTGTCGCGAAAAGTAATCCGGCCCTTGGTAAGATCGTAGGGCGTCAATTCTACCGTCACCGTATCGCCCGTTAAAATTCGAATGTAATGCTTGCGCATCTTCCCAGAGATGTGGGCCGTTACCACGTGCCCGTTTTCCAGCTCGACACGAAACATGGTATTCGGCAGCGTATCCTTCACCACGCCTCGCATCTCGATATGATCGCCTTTAGGCATATTCTCGCTCAGTGTTTAAAGCGCGCCATTATCCATTATTTAACCGGTATATCAATAGAGCGGTTAACGCACTGTAAAACCCTGTGATACCATCCCGTTTTTGCACTCACTCCAGTTCGATGCCAAGTTTTGCTTACGTTTTTCCGGGCCAGGGCTCGCAATCAATCGGGATGATGACCGCCTGGGAGCAACATCAATCGACCGTTTCCGAGGTATTCGCGGAAGCCTCGAATGTACTGGGTTACGATCTTTGGTCAGTCGTAGTCGATGCACCCGAAGACCGTCTTAACCAGACCGAGGTTAACAAGCCAGCGATGCTCTGTGCCGGTGTCGCCAGTTGGCGAATTGCCAGCAGCCAGTCAGACATGCCCGCTGCCACCATGATGGCCGGGCACAGCCTCGGCGAGTATACGGCACTGGTCTGTGCAGGCAGCCTGGCTTTGAATGATACCGTGCGACTGGTTGCCCGCCGCGGCCAATTGATGCAGTCGGCAGTCAAGCCCGGGGCGGGCGCGATGGCAGCAATTATTGGGCTGGGCGATGCGGAAGTTATCGCAGCCTGTGAATCGGTTACATCTGGCATCGTCGAAGCGGTAAACTTTAACGCACCCGGGCAGGTTGTCATTGCAG
Organism: uncultured Gammaproteobacteria bacterium; assembly: GCA_945787265.1. Classification (GTDB taxonomy): domain Bacteria; phylum Pseudomonadota; class Gammaproteobacteria. The sequence continues at coordinate 3,684 of CALZHS010000182.1, forward strand.
GTGAAGCGCCGGCAGTTGAAGCTGCCATGGCGCAGGCAGGAGAAATGGGTGCCAGGCGCGCACTGGCTTTACCGGTCAGCGTACCGTCTCATTGTTCTTTGATGCGAACCGCGGCCGATCAACTTGCGCTTGAGCTTGAAACAATCGAGATAAGAATGCCGGATGTACCGGTGATACATAATCAGAATGCGGCGGTGGCGTCCTCAACCGAAGAAATTATCGAACGCCTGACATTGCAGCTATATCAACCCGTAAAATGGGTTGCCAGCGTTCAGTCCATGCAACAACAAGGCATAAGCGGATTAATCGAGTGTGGCCCGGGAAAAGTATTAAGCGGGCTTACCCGGCGCATAGAAAAGTCATTGCAGGCCTATGCCATCTTCGATGCGGCCTCGCTCACCAACACGCAACAGTTACTTGGAGAATCCTCATAATGCTAACCGATAACATTGCCCTGGTAACCGGTGCCAGCCGGGGTATAGGGGCCGCAATCGCGCTGGCGCTTGGTGCCGAAAAAGCAACGGTCATCGGGACCGCAACCAGCAAGGCAGGCGCCGATAACATTGCCACGACTTTTGCAGCAAACAATATCAAGGGCACCGGTATGGTGCTTGACGTTGGCGACCCTGATTCAGTTGCAGGCTGCCTGAAGCAGGTCAGTGACGAGTACGGCGCCCCCGATATCCTGGTCAATAATGCCGGCATTACCCGCGACAACCTGCTAATGATGATGAAGGACGAGCAATGGAATGACATCATCAACACCAATCTAAGTTCGGTATTCCGAATGAGCAAGGCAGTGCTGCGCCCGATGATGAAAAAACGCAATGGCCGCATCATCAATATCTCTTCCGTGGTTGGTTCTACCGGTAATCCTGGCCAATCGAATTACGCTGCCGCCAAGGCCGGGGTAGTCGGTTTCAGCAAATCCCTGGCGCGTGAAATCGGATCTCGAAACATTACCGTTAATACCGTTGCACCGGGATTCATTGAAACCGACATGACGCGGGAACTGGAGCCTGAGCAACGTGAAAAGCTTGCCAGCCAGATTCCCCTGGGGCGTTTCGGGGCAGTCGAGGATGTCGCGGCGGTGGTGCTGTTTCTGGCCTCTCCAGCTGCCGCTTATATCACCGGGGAAACGATTCACGTCAATGGCGGAATGTATATGCCGTGACTCATAAGATTAAAACATGAACATATATTATTGATTTATATACCCTTTTAAGTACGAAAAAAAAATTAGACATTTGTGGTAAGTAAACCG
>CALZHS010000183.1 GCA_945787265.1 uncultured Gammaproteobacteria bacterium
CATCGAGGACTTGATCCTGGCCGCAAAGGCGCTTGAGGAACAGTATCGAGCCCCGCAAATTCTGATCGGCCATAGTCTCGGTGGTCCCGCGGTCCTCGGCGCGGCGGCCAAACTCGAGTCCATCAAGGCAGTGGTAACCATCGGCGCACCCGCGACCGCAAAACACGTGGCCCATCTTTTCAAGCAAAAAGCTGACCAGATACAGCAGCAGGGTGAAGCGGTGGTTGCGCTGGGTGCGCGCGAGTTTTCGATCAAGAAACAGTTTCTCGACGATATCGATCGATATTCGTCTACCGAGAGCATCCGCGAGCTTGGCGCCGCGCTTCTCGTATTTCATTCACCCGTGGATACGATTGTGTCGATCGACGAGGCGGCCAGCATCTACCAGGCGGCAAGACATCCGAAGAGCTTCATCTCGCTCGACCAGGCCGATCATCTGCTGAGCAAGGCAGACGACGCGGAGTATGTTGCACTGACCATCGCCTCCTGGGCAAGTCGCTACCTCGAGCTTGGTCCCGAAACGGATGCCGTCGAGACTCCGGACCTCGCGCCCGGAGAGGTTTTGATATCCGAATTGAATCAAAATTTTTTACGCGGCCTGTACAGCAATAGCCACTTTCTGCGGGCGGATGAACCTCAAAAGTACGGGGGCTCGGACCTGGGGCCGAATCCTTACGACCTGCTGCTGATGTCGCTGGGCGCCTGTACCTCGATGACGATGCGCATGTATGCCAATTTTAAAAAACTGCCGCTTGAAGACGTGACGATTCGACTGCTGCATGAACGCGTACATGCCGAGGATTGCATCGACTGCGATAACAAGATTGAACGTATTACGCGACGAATTTCACTGGCAGGCGACCTGAGTGCAGAGCAACGCCAGAAATTGCTCGAGATTGCCGACAAATGCCCGGTGCATCGAACCCTCGAAAGCGATCCGCAAATTGTCACTGTGCTGGAGGATTAAGCCTGGATCAGAATCCCGTGCTCAGGCGGGCGCCAAAGCTGATATCGGGTGCAGTACCGACCAGGATATCTTCCGAGAAAAACAGGTCGAGCCGGTGGTTTTCGAAGAATCGAAGAAATCCGAGCCCCAGTTGAATCTGTAGCGATTCGCCGAAAGCATCCAGGTCACTGTCTTCGATCGTTGCGGAATGCAGGTCAAGCTGCACGGTTCCGACCAGGCTCTCGTCGAATCGATACTCGAGGCCCAGCTGGGCCACCCAGATTTCATCAACGATCAATCCTTCAAGGGTGCCGTCGTCAGCCGGGAAACTTATCCCAAACAGTCCGTAGAGCGACATTTCTTCATCGATACGCTTCTCGCGTGACGCCCAGATTGCGAAATCGACCGCCTCGTTGCCGCTGAAATCTGACTCAGACCCGGTCGCCAGCTCGATTCCAAAGAAGTAACGGAACTCGTTCTGCGACTCAAAACCAACTGCGATTGAAACATCGCCGAGACCGCTGGTGTCACTATCTTCTGAAAACTGGGCAATTCCATCGAGCCGGTATTCGATGTCGAATTCGTCCTTGGGGAATTCATCCCGGTCGCCCTCAGGCAGTCCGAAAAAATCGTGCCAGCTATCGATTAGTCCATCGAGTTCACCGCCGTTGTTGGCAGTGAATGGAACGTTTACCTGCGCCAGCCACTGATCTTTGCGGTAGCTCAGACCGAGCTCGTAGCGATAGTTTTCCACGTCGATAATCAGGCTTTCATTGCCTCGATTCTCTGACTGAAGCGTGTTGGTTACAAAAAAGCTGTGTTCGATTCGCCAGCCATTGTCTGCGCTAACGGGCGCCTGCGTCGGCAGGTAAATGGGTTGCAGCACGGGATTGAGGTCACGCGTGGCAAGGCCCGCGCCGGCCAATGAGGTTTGGCTGATGCTCGATAGCACAATAACGCCCGCAATTAAAATCCACCTAGTCAGTCTCATAGTCGCCATGCTCACGGGTTGCGAGAAATTCGATTTCAGGCCAACGTTCCTCGGTCATCGTCAGGTTAACCCGTGACGGGGCAACGTAGGCAAGGTCACCGGCATGGTCGAGCGCCAGGTTGTTACGCATCTTCTGTTTGAATTCCTCGAGTTTTTTATTGTCGTTGGTGGAGATCCAGCGGGCGGTATTGACGTTGACGGCTTCAAACTGGCAGTCCACACCGTATTCGTCCTTGAGTCGATGAGCGACCACGTCGAACTGGAGCACACCGACCGCTCCGAGGATCAGGTCATTATTGGCGATCGGTCTGAATAGCTGGGTAGCACCTTCCTCGCATAACTGGGTTAGCCCCTTCAGCAGGGCTTTCATTTTAAGCGGGTCTTTCAGCTGCGCGCGTCGGAACAATTCGGGGGCGAAATTCGGAATACCGGTGAAGGCGAGCTGTTCGCCCTGGCTGAAGCTGTCGCCGATACGGATGGTGCCGTGGTTGTGAATGCCGATGATATCGCCGGCATAGGCTTCTTCCACGCGCCCACGATCGGCGGCAAAAAAGGTCAACGCATCCGGAATTTTCATGTCCTTGCCGATGCGGACGTGCCGCAGCTTCATGCCCCGGGTATATTTTCCGGAACAGATCCGCATGAAGGCAATTCGATCACGGTGTTGCTTGTCCATGTTTGCCTGGATCTTGAACACGAAACCGGTGAGCTTATCCTCTTCGGGTGCAACTTCGCGGCTCCTGGCAGGGCGGGGCGTGGGATGCGGTGCGTATGCGCTGAAGGCATCGAGCAGTTCGGCCATGCCGAAATTGTTGATCGCGGATCCGAAGAAGACCGGCGTCAGTTCGCCGCGGCGATAGCGTTCGAGATCGAATTCACTTGAGGCGCCGCGCACCAGTTCGATTTCCTCGCGCAGTTCATCCGTCATGTCACCCAATACATCGTTAAGTCTCGGGTTGTCAAGACCCTCTATCACTTCACCGGATGATATTTTTTCCGCGTCACTCGCGGAAAACAGGTGCACCGAGTCGTTGAGTAAATGGAACACCCCTTTCAGATTTTTCCCCATGCCGATGGGCCAGGTAATCGGCGCGCATTGAATCTTGAGCACGTCTTCGACTTCATCGAGCAGTTCGATCGGATCACGGCCTTCGCGATCGAGCTTGTTGATGAAGGTAATGATCGGGGTATCGCGCAGCCGGCAGACTTCCATCAGTTTAATGGTGCGGTCCTCAACGCCCTTGGCGCAGTCGATCACAATCAGCGCAGAGTCAACCGCGGTCAGGGTCCGGTAGGTGTCTTCGGAAAAATCCTCGTGTCCCGGCGTGTCAAGCAGGTTGATGATGATGTCGCGATAGGGAAACTGCATCACCGACGAGGTTACCGAGATACCACGCTGTTTTTCCAGCTCCATCCAGTCGGAGGTGGCGTGTCTGTCGGCCTTGCGGCTTTTTACGGTTCCGGCCATCTGGATCGCCTTGCCAAACAGTAACAGCTTCTCGGTCACCGTGGTCTTACCGGCATCCGGGTGCGAAATGATCGCAAAGGTACGGCGTCGACGCATTTCGTCAATGTCTGACATGTATAATTTCCAAACTGGTTAACAGGGCTGGCTAGCGGCCAGGCACATCGCCTGGTGGTGAAATATGTCTTGCAAACAGCAAGGCGTCTTCACGGCCTTCGGTTGCAGGGTAGTAGTCTTTACGGCATCCGATTTCGTTAAAGCCGGCTGAATTATAGCAACTTATCGCGGCGGTATTACTGGGTCGAACTTCAAGCAGCATGGTCCTGGCTTCCCGGCTGCGTGCTTCTTCGATCAGAAACTCGATAAACTGCCGCCCGTAGCCCTTGCGCTGGTGTTCCCGGGCAATCGACAGATTCAGCATGTGGCTTTCGCCGGCGGTGACGCTGATAACCGCGTGGCCCACGATACTCTGCTGAAACAGTGCCAGCCAGCAGTGATAACCAACCCGAATACAGTCGTTGAAGATTTTATCGGTCCATGGAAACTGGTATACCTCGCGTTCGACATTCATTACCCACCGGATGTCGGCGAGGGTCATGCGCCGAAACCACAACTCGGAATTACTCATTGCAGCATCTGGTACCTTGACCGGAATTTCAGTTCCGGGCAGCTTGTGCATTTGCTTGATCAGCTTGCCAACCGGTTCATTGGTATTAAGCAGGTTATGTGCGGATACCCGGCCGACCGAGAGAATTACCCTGGGGGCCAGCTGCTCGATTTGCGCCTCCAGGTAGACGCGGCACTGTTGCGCTTCATGGGATTTCGGGTCGCGATTATTGGGTGGACGACATTTTACGATATTGGTGATGTAAACCTGTTCCCGCGAGATACCGATTGCGGCCAGCATCCGGTCGAGCAGTTGCCCGGAGCGTCCGACAAAAGGTTCACCCCGAATGTCTTCCTCGTGTCCCGGGCCCTCGCCGATAATTAAAAGATCCGCCTGTTGGTCACCAACTCCGGGTACTTTTTGAGTGCAATTCCGCCCAAGCTCGCAGGCGTTACAGGCATGGATCGCCTCGATAATCGAATCCCAGGAATCGAAACTTGTCGGAACCGAAGTCTCGGCAACAGGATTCTCCGGGACCGATGTGGTCGAACCCTCAATGGCATTGGAATCAGGGGACAGACCACGTTTTTCCTGACTGGTTTCGCCACTTTGGGTTAGATCAATCTGATGCTCAGGTTGTTCAGAAAAACGTGGTCTGTCCCCGGTTTCACCGGGGCCAGCTCGGCGTTCACTCCAGACCTGAATGCCGATGCCCTGCAGGCATTGCTGTTGTCGGTTGGTTAACATCGACCTTTACACGTCTCCGAGCTGGGGATGGGTGCGCTCGGCGCTATTGATTACCTTGTTCAGGGCATTGATATAGGATTTTGCCGAAGCAATGACAATATCCGTATCGGCCCCCTGGCCATTGATGACGCGGCCGTCCTTTTCCACCCTGACGGTAACCTCACCCTGTGAATCGGTCCCGGTTGTAATCGCGTTGACCGAGTAAAGCTGCAGGTTGACGCCGGTCTCGGTCAGCTTTTCGATCGCCTTGAAACAGGCGTCGACCGGCCCGTCGCCACTGGCTTCGGCCTGTTTCTCAGTGCCGTCGATATTCAGCGTCATGGTCGCACAGGGAGTTTCGCCGGTTTCACAGCAAACTCTCAGGCTGACAAGCTTGATGGTTTCATTCTCGGTTTCGAAAGCGGCCTCGTTAACCAACGCGAGCAGGTCTTCATCGAAGATATCGTGCTTTTTATCCGCCAGGCTCTTGAAACGGGTGAATACCTCGTTGAGTTCTTCCTCCGAAGCGAAATCGATATTCAGCTCGGCCATGCGTGATTTAAATGCATTGCGACCGGAATGCTTCCCCAGCACCAGCTTGTTAGTGGTCCAGCCAACATCCTGGGCGCGCATGATTTCGTAAGTCTCGCGTGATTTAAGAACCCCATCCTGGTGAATGCCAGATTCATGCGCGAAGGCATTGGCACCAACGATTGCCTTGTTAGGCTGCACCGTGAAACCGGTTATTCCTGAAACCAGTTTGGAGCAGTTCATGATTTGCGTGGTGTCGAGGTTGGTATCGCAGGGGAATATATCCTGGCGGGTTCGCACCGCCATTACGATCTCCTCTAAAGATGCATTACCGGCACGCTCGCCCAGGCCGTTAATGGTGCATTCAACCTGGCGCGCGCCGCGCAGCACCGCGGATAACGAGTTACCGACCGCAAGCCCGAGGTCGTTGTGGCAGTGCACTGAAAAAATGGCCTGGTCCGAGTTAGGGATGCGCTCCATCAGGTCCTCGATCAATTGACCGAATTGATGTGGCACATTGTAACCCACCGTATCCGGGATATTGATCGTCGTTGCGCCCTCGGCGATGACCGCCTCGATGACGCGGCACAGAAAATCAGGTTCCGAGCGACCCGCATCTTCTGGAGAAAACTCGACATCGTCGGTGTACTGTCGCGCCATGCGAACTGCCGCTACCGCGGCTTCGACCACCTGGTCGGGTGTCATGCGCAGTTTGTGTTCCATGTGAATCGGTGAAGTGGCCAGGAAGGTATGAATCCGCCCGGAATTAGCGGCTTTGATGGCATCGCCGGCGCGCTCGATGTCGACCTGCTTGGCCCGCGCGAGTCCACATACCGTGCTGTCCTTTACGATTTCAGCAACTGCCTTAACCGATTCGAAATCGCCGTCGCTCGCGATTGGGAACCCGGCCTCGATAATGTCGACTTTCATCAGTTCAAGCGCCCGCGCGATGCGTATTTTTTCATCGCGCGTCATCGATGCACCGGGGCTCTGCTCACCATCGCGCAGCGTGGTGTCAAAAATGATTAACTTTTCTTTGCTCATGGCTATCTCGTCTGTCTGAACGTTTTAAAATAATGGGTGTTGTTTACGTTTGCCCTCGTCAGGAGTTCTCTGATCTGCCTTACGGCAGCAGAGCGAGCAGCAGAGACAGCAGCAGGTACGCAGGCAGGAGTCCCAGGCTGGCTGGAGACTGTAATGGAGAACTGGCGTACCGAAATTGCATAAGATGAAATATAGCCAACTCTGGCGAGCTTGCCAAGCAAAATCTCGGTTCTAGGTGTCGGAGGTTGTTCCGCCTTTGGATTCTGAAAGGCGCGCGCGCTTGCGATTCCAGCGGAACAGCGAGACGATCGGGCCGGACAACATGTACAGGAAAAAGAAAGAGAACAGCACGGTTGCCGTTTCCATGGACAGGAAGACAAAGATCAGCACCACCGCCAGTATCGACACGAAGGGGACGCGTTCGCGTAAATCGAAATCCTTGAAACTGTAGTAAGGGAATCGTGAGACCATCAGGATACCGGTCACTGCAGTCAGCACCAGTGCGGCGTAGGTCACATCCTCTCCGTCGATGCCGTAACTTTCGCATACCCAGACCGCACCCATCACCACCGCTGCCGCCGCGGGGCTGGCAAGACCCTGGAAGTAGCGCTTGTCGGCTACGCCGATCTGGGTGTTAAAGCGTGCCAGTCGGAGCGCCGTAGAGGCCGCATAAATAAATGCTGCCAGCCACCCCAATTTACCCATGAACTGCGATACGTCGCGCAGATATTCCAGCGACCACAGGTACATGATCAGCGCCGGGGCGACACCAAATGAAACCATATCGGAAAGGCTGTCATACTCGGCGCCAAAGGCCGACTGGGTATTGGTCAGGCGCGCCACGCGGCCATCCAGGCCGTCGAGCAGACCGGCCAGGAAAATCGCAATTGCGGCAATTTCAAAGCGCCCGTTCATGGCCGCGATAATCGCGTAGAAGCCGGCAAACAGGGCGGCCGTGGTGAACATGTTGGGCAACAGGTAAATGCCTTTGCCCATACGCTTGCGAACTTCTTTCGGGTTGCTGTCATCCATAGTATCAGGACCGACGCGAGGCGCCCGCGAATCCTTTTAGTTCTTGGATTTGTCCACCAGAGCGTTGGCGCTCAGCCAGGGCATCATCGCGCGCAGCCGGGCTCCCACCTGCTCGATTTCATGCGCCGCATTGTTGCGACGCCAGGCGGTCATCTCGGGATAGTTCGATTGGCCTTCACTAATGAATTTTTTCGCATAGGCGCCGCTTTGAATATCGTTCAGGCATTCCTTCATCGCCCAGCGGCTTTCCTCGTTGATGATCTTCGGACCGGTGCTGTATTCACCGTACTCTGCATTGTTCGAAATCGAGTAGTTCATGTTGGCGATACCGCCCTCGTGGATCAAGTCAACAATTAACTTGAGCTCGTGCAGGCATTCGAAATAAGCGAGTTCGGGGGCATAGCCGGCCTCGACCAGGGTTTCGAAACCGGCCTTGACCAGCTCGATAGTGCCTCCGCACAGCACCGTTTGCTCGCCGAACAGGTCGGTTTCGGTTTCGTCACGGAAAGTGGTTTCGATGATTGCGGTGCGCCCGCCGCCGATACCGGCTGCGTAGGATAGCGCCAGTTCTTTCGCCATGCCCGAGGCGTCCTGCTGTATGGCGATCAGGTCAGGAATACCGCCACCCTTGACAAACTCGGAGCGTACGGTGTGCCCCGGTGCCTTGGGTGCAATCATGATTACGTCGAGATCGGCGCGCGGCACTACCTGGTTGTAGTGAATCGCAAAACCGTGGGCAAATGCCATGGCGGCGCCCTGCTTGATATTCGGTTCGATTTCGTTGGCGTAAAGGGCGCTTTGAAATTCGTCGGGGGTAAGAATCATGACGACATCGGCCTCGCGGATCGCATCGGCGGTGTTCTTGACGGTCAGGCCTGCCGCCTCGGCCTTGGCGGCGGAAGCTGAACCGGCGCGCAACGCGACGGTAACGTCGACACCGGAATCTTTCAGATTATTCGCATGGGCATGGCCCTGCGAACCGTAACCGACAACGGTAACCTTCTTGCCCTGGATGATGGATAGATCGCAATCCTTATCGTAATAAATGTTCATAACTGCCTCGTGTCGCAAATTTGGTTAGTGTGTTTTTATAAAGAGTACCTTTTGGGTACCGCTACAGGGTGAGTGCTTTTTCGCCGCGCATTATACCCATCGAGCCGGAGCGCACCACCTCGACGATATTACTTTCGTGCATGGCCCTGATGTAAGCATCGAGTTTATCCCCGGCGCCGGTTAACTCGATACAGAAAGTCGTATCGGTGACGTCGATAATACGCGCGCGGAATATATCTGACAGGCGCTTGACCTCGGCGCGCTGCGATTCGCCATCGGCTCTGACCTTGACGAACATCATTTCGCGCTCGATGAAATTACCCTCGGTAAAGTCCTGCAGCTTGACGACATCGATCAATTTGTTGAGTTGCTTGGTGATCTGTTCGATGATGCGATCAGAGCCGGTCGTAATAATCGTCATCCGCGACAGGGTATGGTCTTCCGTGGTAGCCACCGTCAGTGATTCGATATTGTAACCCCGGGCGGAAAACAAACCG
>CALZHS010000184.1 GCA_945787265.1 uncultured Gammaproteobacteria bacterium
TAACAGTCGCTTTACCGGGGTTGATCGAATCGGAGACGCGAACCAGGTCACCTTCGGTCTCGCCAGCCGCGTTTACGACAACGACAGCGGTAATGAACTATTGAATGCGCGTGTCGGGCAGATCTTTTAGTTCAAGGATCGTCGCGTCAGTCTTGACGGGATTCGCGACGAAGATACCAAGTCCGACGCAATTGCCGAACTGGATATCCAGCCCAATCCAAGGGCGAAAATTTCAGCGCGTACGGTTTACGACCAGGAACAGAGCGAACTGTCTGACAAGGAGTTCTCTATGAGTTACGCCGACAACGGGTTTGCGGCCAACTTCGGCTACTACTTTAGCGAAGACGTACTGGAACAAGCCCTGGTTTCGATGGTCTATCCCGTCAACGAGCGTTGGACCCTGATCGCCAAGTTTCATCGATCACTCCAGTTTGAAGAGACGGTCGAGAATTTGTTGGGGATAAACTATGAATCCTGCTGCTGGGGCCTTAAAATACTCGCCGGCCAGACCGGGGATGAAGACGATGATTTCGCAGAACCGGACAACAGTATTTACTTCGAGCTCACGCTTAAAGGTTTAAGCCAGGTGGGCCAGGATATTGACCAGCAGCTAACTGACGCGATTCCCGGTTATCGCCCAGGCTTCTGAGAAAGGTAGGTAAGAAATGAACATTTTTCGCTTAATGCTGGCCATTGGCACCTTATTGCTTGTGCAATCCGCCGCGGCGGCACAGGTATCCCTGGATTCGATTGTTGCCATTGTCGATGAAAGTGTCATTACCAAGCGTGAGTTGCAAGATCGAATCAAACTGGTAAAAGACGACTTCCTGCGCTCCAATCGAAGCCCCCCCAAGAACGACGTGCTGCAGCGACAGGTTCTTGAGGCCCTGATCAATGACTCACTGTTGTTACAGGAAGCCAGTCGTCGCGGTATCAAGATTACTGACGGCCAGCTCAACCAGTCAATGCAACGTATAGCGCGCCAGAACAACATGGGCCTGTCCGATTTTCGGGAGGCGATCATTGCGGATGGACTGGATTATGACAAGTACCGCGACACCGTTCGTCGAGAACTAACCCTGCAGACACTGAGTCGACAATACAGCCAGCGCAATGCGACCATCAGTGAGGCCGAAGTCGACGATTTCATGAAACTGAGCAGAGAGGATGATGCCAGCTACGAGTATCGAATATCCCATATTCTTATCGCGTTACCGGATGCTGCCTCCCCGGAGCAGGTCAGCGAGGCACAGAAAATAGCCCAGGAAATCCTGTCGGAACTCGAGGCTGGCGCCCCGTTCGATCAGCTCGCTAATACTTTCTCTTCCGGGGACACCGCCCTGCAGGGAGGTGATCTGGGTTGGCGCAAGCAGGCTGAAATTCCAAGCCTGTTTACAACCCAGGTATTGGCGATGGACCCCGGCGAACACGCCGGGCCGATTCGCAGCGCCAGCGGATTCCACATCGTTCATCTCGACGAAAGGCGCAACCTTGAACAAACTATTACTCGGCAGACCCGCAGTCGACATATTTTAATCAAGCCCAATGAGCTGGTTTCCGAGGAGGACGCGCGTAACCGCCTGCTCGAGTTCCGCGAAAGGATTCTGGCCGGGGAAGATTTTGCGCGACTGGCCAGGCTCTACTCGATTGATTACGGTTCGGGTGCCAATGGAGGTGATATCGGGTGGATGGACCCGGGCGCCACGGTCAGGGAATACGAAGCGGTAACCAATCAACTCAAAGAAGGTGAAATCAGCCAACCAGTCCGCAGTCAATTTGGCTGGCACCTGATCGAGGTAACCGGCCGCCGCGAGGTTGATGAAACCGAACAAAACAAACGTCGCAAAATCTATTCACAGTTACTCGAACAGAAACAGCGCGAAGTATTTGATCTCTGGAAACGTCGCTTAAGGGATGAAGCCTATGTCGTCTTCCCCGGGAAACCCGATGCATGAGACGCGGATTATAATCAGTTCTGGTGAACCTGCAGGAATCGGCCCAGATATCATCGCAAAAATCGACCCCGCGAATTTTGACGCGCGACTGACAGTTGTCGGCGATTCGGAAATGCTGCAAATGCGGGCTGCCGCACTGGGATCAAAAATCAAGTTTGTCGATTATGATAGCGGGACTTTCCCGGTTGATACGATCGCGGTTATTGATCAGCCCCTGGCCCAACCCTGCCGACCGGGACAACTCGACAGCGCCAACGCTGGTTACGTGCTGAATCTGCTGGACACGGCCGCCAGGGCATGCCTCGACAATCGATTTGACGCCATGGTGACGGCGCCCGTTCAAAAGGAGATCATTAATCGCGCCGGCATTCCCTTTACCGGACATACCGAGTATCTCGCCGGGATCTGCAATTCACCGAAACCGGTGATGCTGCTGGTTACCGAGGGCCTGAAAGTGGCCCTGGTTACTACGCATTTGCCGTTGCGCCAGGTTGCCGATGCAATCGACGAGGTCACGATCAGGCAGGTTATCGAAATCCTTGATCATGATTTACAGCATCGCTTCGGTATTCAGCGGCCACATATCAAGGTGGCCGGCCTCAATCCCCATGCCGGGGAAAACGGACACCTCGGGCGCGAAGAAATCGAAATTATTATTCCCGCACTGCAGAAGCTGAAGTCCGAAGGGATAAATCTGAGCGGGCCCTTCCCCGCTGACACACTGTTCACTCCCCACATGCTGATCGATGCAGACGCGATCGTGGCAATGTATCATGACCAGGGGCTGCCGGTACTGAAGCACATCGGCTTTCATAACGCCGTAAACACCACGCTGGGGCTGCCGATTATTCGGACCTCGGTTGACCACGGGACCGCGCTCGATCTTGCCGGTACACTCGAAGCAAGATCCGACAGCCTTTTCGCCGCAATCGATTCGGCGATTTTGCAAGCACATTACAAGCAGCAACATGCCCCAGGCGCGTAAACGCTTCGGACAACATTTTCTGCATGATCAGAACGTTATCGAATCCATTCTGCATGCGATCGACCCGCGGCCAGGCGAAAATATAGTCGAGATAGGTCCCGGACGCGGTGCGCTCACTTTTCCATTGCTGCAGCGCTGTAAAACCCTGGTTGCAATCGAACTCGATCGTGACCTGGTGCCCCTGTTGGAGAAACAGGCATCGGCTTTCGGCAGACTCGAAATCATCAACGCGGATATCCTCGAGTTCGACCTGTCAACGATCCCGCATCAGGCAGGCTTGCGCCTGGTCGGCAATCTACCCTACAACATATCTACCCCGCTGATGTTTCATTTACTCGAATCGGCCAATATTATTCATGACATGCATTTTATGGTGCAAAAGGAAGTTGCGTTGCGAATCGTTGCCAGTCCCGGAGACGCCAGCTACGGCCGTCTTTCGGTAATGCTGCAGTATCAGTGCGATTGCCAGTACCTGCTGGACGTCGCGCCAGGCTGCTTCAGGCCGCCGCCGAAAGTGGATTCCGCCGTGATTCGCCTGCTACCTTTAAACCAGCCGCAACATGATGTCGGCGACTTCGTGACTTTCTCAGGAATTGTGCAGTCAGCTTTTGGCCAGCGCAGAAAAACCATTGCAAATTCACTGAAAATGACACTGGATCGCGAAACCATTATTGCTTGCGGAATCGACCCGGGATTGCGAGCAGAGAATCTGGCCCTTTCCGATTTTGCCAAACTCAGCAGAGCCTGCACGCCATGACGAGTCTTTCCCTGATCGCCGCGATGGACGAGAACCGCCTGATCGGCCGTGACAACAAGTTGCCCTGGCACCTGCCAGCAGACCTCGCATTTTTCAAACGCACGACAATGGGAAAAGCAATCGTCATGGGGCGCAAGACTTTCGAATCAATCGGTAAACCACTGCCGGGGCGGCGCAATATTGTTATTACGGGGAATGCAGATTTTCAGGCCCCGGGTTGTGAGATTGCCGACAGCATTGACGCTGCAATGTCACTGGCCAATGACGATGACGAGGTCATGCTCATCGGTGGTGCAAGCCTGTATCAACAAACAATCGAGCGAGCGACAAAACTCTATATCACTCGGATTCACCAGTCTTTCGAGGGCGATACCTGGTTCCCGGAGTTCGATTTGAGCGATTGGAAAGAAGTATATCGGGAAGACTTTGACGCAGATGACAGCAATCGTTACGCGTACTCCTTTATTAAATATATGCGGGAATTTTGAATCAAATTGGGGTAGACTGTTTCGCCCGGATGTAGGAGGGACTAGCTAAATGGATAAGGACCCGATACAGGAATTAAGCCTTCTTGAAAGCCGAAGTTATATCATCGGTAGAGAAGGCCACATTTATATCAATGACCCTACCGTTAGTAAGCAACACGCTGAAATCAGGGTCACGAACGGCGAGGTTTATCTTCGCGACCTCGGTTCGACCAATGGCACTTTCCTGATAAAAAATAACAGGCTGGTACCTTTTCACGAGGGCTATGTGCAGGTGCATCAGCCGATCGTACTGGGTAATCGTCAATATACGGTTCAAAGTTTGCTGGAAATTGCCGGCGCCTTTACTGCGCAGTACGACGACTCTTAAACCGCGTTACTCCACTCAGCGGGAACTGTCGCGGGCGACAACCGTTTGGCTTTGGTCCCGGCCCGACTATATTCCAACCGCCAGTAACAACAGGCCCACCACCCAGATCCAGCCAGAGCTTGAAGACTGATCTTCCGGTGATTCTTGTTGCGGGATCGCTTGATCAAAGATCTGAACCTCTTCCGTGTCCAGCAGGCCAACGGGCAGCGGCGCTTTCTCCTCTAACACCAGGCTCTCCGACGTTGACGTTGCATACTCTCCCATCGCCATCAGGACCCGCGTCTCGTCATCTGCAGTCAGCGTAATTGCCCCATCGAGCACCACCGCGTGCAACTTTGCGTCCGTGTCATTGCGACTGGCAGTCCGGGAACAGTCATCCTGTTTACATAACCAGATACGCTGGCACCGATAGAGCCGGTTATCTTGCGCAGACCTCCGCGGATCAAATCCATAATGCTGCTGCTTTCCTTGCCGTAATCGGCCGTGATCTTATACTTGCTGATTTTCAGTACCGAGTCTGCTTTCAGGTAAACCTCGGCACCGTCGTCCATTAACAGGTAGAGACTGGAATCCATCGCGGTCTCGAGGCGGTCACCTTCGAAAATCTCTGTGTTGATTTCAAGTTGCTGCATCCTGCCGTTGATATCCCTGGTGGTTGCCTGCCCCTTCAGCTGGGCGACGTAGCCAACCTTGATTTTGGGCTCAAGCTCCTCCTGCTCGGCGATTCGTTTAATGTCCACCAATTTCAGTCGCATGCCCGGAATCAGCCGCTCGGAATACTGCACGAACGAGTTTGGATTTGTTTCAATCAGCCTGGCCTTGATCTGTGGCCATAGATCGCTTTCATTGGGATATATTCGACGAATGATATCGTCGATTGTCATTTCGCCGGAGATCTTGAGAATTACCCGGGACGATGGAACCAGTTCTATGCTGTCCGCATATACCACCGGTTGGAAAAACGCATACGGCAACAGTGTCAACAACAGGGTGTATAGAATATGCCTGTTCAAGATTAGTCACCCTCCATCAACGTAATATCTTCAACCGGTTGCAATGCCTGGCCCACAAAACCTGCGGTAACCGGTAAAATTGCAGGATCGTTTTCGTCAAACCGTTCACTGGACATTTAGTTGACTACCTCCATAGCCCCGTAAGTTTTGGCACTGCTATGCAACGGCGCACACATGCTTGACGAGGCGAGTATCGAGTTTCTGACTAAGAGACTTGTGAAGCTCGTTCTCGCGTCTCGGAATCTCCAGGATATCGCGACGGTTAATTCCCATGGTTACAGGATCGAGTATAGGTAAAATTAGGCAAAACCGGCTGAAGATACCGACAGACGTCACTCTAAAACGCTAACCGGCGCCTAAAAAGTGAACTAATTAACGTCATGAAAACCGCAATTGTCGCGATTATGCTGTCAGGACAGGGTGAGCGGGATTGAAGGGGTACTTAATAATCCGGCGCTGAAATTCCAATTTTGCGGTCAAACACTTTTCAAAACCACCGTTTAGATGGGATCAGAATGCAACATTTTCGGTAATTTTAGCGACAATTAACTACTTTTCGCCAATTTTATCGGCCTTTTAATGTATGAATCGACGAAGAACCAGTCTTCGGCATGATCATCGACCCGCAGCGCCACCAGGTGCCCGCCCCAGACACAGCCCCCGTCCAGCGCAAAATAGCGTCCATAACATCCCACCGGGAGCGTTGACCAGTGTCCGAATAGCACTCGCACATCGTCCCGCAGCGTGGCTTTCATTTGAAACCAGGGCGTCAGTCCCGAGCGCAGGTATCGGCGCAGGGTGCGGTTGACCGTAAAATCGAGTTGCTGCGCCTGGTTGATATATCGCATCCGCGTAAAAACGTTGGTAATAAAGCGCAAACGCTTGCCACCCTCGAGATCATCCGACCATTCGAGCGGCTTGTTGCCATACATTTTTCTGAAAAACCAGTCTGCCCGGTCGCCACGCAGTGTCGTTTCGACCTCCCGGGCGAGTTTCCTGGCCTTGCTTAAGCCCCAGGCAGGATGAATCCCGGCATGCACCACCACGGTCTTATGCTCTTTGTCGTAATGCAATAAAGGTTGCGACTGTAACCAGTCGAGCAGTTCATCCCTGTCAGGGCTATTGAGTATCTTTTGCAAATCCCTCGAAACACGCACCTTCCTGGTTCCGTGATGCAGCGCGAGCAGATGCAGGTCATGATTGCCGAGCACGGTGCATGCACTGTCGCCCAGGGATTTTATGAAACGCAAGGTCTGTAACGACTCGGGACCGCGATTCACGAGGTCGCCACAAAACCAGAGCGTATCCTCGGAATCATCGAAATTGATTTTATCGAGTAATCGGCAGAGCTCGCTATAGCAGCCCTGGACATCGCCTATTGCGTATATAGCCACCGGCTAATTAATGTAATACCCGGGGAGTGGACAGCACGAACTCGTCGATGGGAGCATCGAAATGCGAACCATCATCGGCCAGCATCTGGTAGCTGCCTCGCATGGTGCCTACCGCGGTTTCCAGCATGGTCCCCGAGGTGTAAACAAACTGCTCACCAGGCTTCAGCAAGGGTTGCTCACCGACAACCCCATCGCCCCGCACCTCCTGCACCTTCTGGTTGGAATCGGTTATGACCCAGTGACGCGTCAGTAGCTGGGCGGCTTGCTGACCCTCGTTCTGTATCGTAATCGTATAGGCAAAAACGTAGTGGTTCTGCTCAGGATTTGACTGATCCTCGATGTACTGGGTTTCGACGTCAACCTTGATTTTGTTCATATCTGGCTGGTTCATCTAATTTGCTATCCCGTTTATCATACTTGTCTGATTTATACCGCGACGGCTGCTTTTATGTGCTCGTGGCACTGGTAATTCTCAAGTTCGAAATCCTCGAAACGAAACGCAAACAGGTCCTTCACTTCGGGATTCAGCTTCATTCGGGGTAAAGCGAAGGGCTTACGCTGAAGCTGCAAACCTGCCTGTGCAAAGTGATTGGTATAGAGGTGCGCATCGCCTAGCGTATGCACAAAATCTCCCACTTCAAGATCGGTTACCTGGGCTACCATCATTAACAATAGCGCATAGGATGCAATATTGAACGGTACCCCCAGAAAAACATCGGCGCTGCGCTGGTAGAGCTGGCAGGAGAGACGCCCGTCGGCAACATAAAACTGGAAAAAGGCATGACAAGGCGGTAGCGCCATGTTCTCGATTTCCCCCACGTTCCAGGCACTGACGATCAGGCGGCGCGAGTCCGGACTCGTTTTAATATTTTCGACCACCTGTCGAATCTGATCGATTGCACGACCATCCGCAGTCCTCCAGGAGCGCCATTGCGCGCCGTATACCGGGCCCAGGTCACCATTTTCATCGGCCCATTCGTCCCAGATCCGCACCTTGTTCTGCGTAAGGTAGCGAATGTTCGTATCACCCTGCAAAAACCATAATAATTCATGGATGATCGAATGCAGATGAAGTTT
>CALZHS010000185.1 GCA_945787265.1 uncultured Gammaproteobacteria bacterium
TGCTGGCAACGTTGTTTGGTGCCATCGGCGGTGTACTGGTTATCTTCAGTATCGTGGCCATGGACAAGCTTAAGATCGACGATCCGGTGGGCGCGATCTCGGTGCATGGCGTGGTCGGCCTGCTCGGTCTGCTGCTGGTGCCAGTGACCAATGACGGCGCCAGCTTTTCCGGTCAAATTATCGGCGCACTAACCATATTCATCTGGGTGTTCGTCGCCAGTTTCGTGACCTGGCTGGTGATCAAGATGATCATGGGAATACGCGTCAGCGAGGAAGAAGAGTACGAGGGTGTCGACCTCGCCGAATGCGGAATGGAAGCCTATCCGGAATTCACCGCTTCCGCTACGACCGTTTAATTCGACACGATAGTCTAGTTACAAACCGGGGGTCGGCGTTCTGCCGACCCCTTCTTTTGTGTGATAACATACGGTCAATCGATCAATCCAGACCCGTCATGTTGTGCCATATTTACCGCAGTAACCTTAAACTCGATACCTACCTTTACCTGCTCGACAAGGACGATTTTTCGATCGTTCCGCAGGAGTTGCTGCGCGTTTTTGGTCCTCCCGAATTCAGCTTCAGCTTCGATTTGACCGAGGACAGAAAGCTCGCCAAGGAAGATGCCGCCGAGGTGCTCGAGAACCTCACCCAGCAGGGCTATCACCTGCAGCTGCAGGACGATATCCTGATCGAGGAAATGCTCGCAATGAAGGCGATGAACTAGAAACGGTCCCTGAGCGCGTAGTAACTCATGCCGAGCACCAGGCCCGGCCAGCGCAGCAGGTCACCACCCGGGAAGGTCCGGGTCGGAATCGTGCCAAACAAATCAAAATTTTCGGCCTCACCTGCGATTGCATCGGCAATCAATTGACCTGCCAGGGTTGCCATTGCGACCCCCTGGCCGGAATAGCCCTGGGCATGATAGATGTTGTGCTTGCCCAGCCGCCCGAAATGCGGCATCCGGTTCAGCGTCACCGCGAGGGTGCCACCCCAGGCATAGTCGATGCGGGAATCGGCCAGCTCCGGGTAGATCTCCAGCATGGGTTTGCGTACGAAGTTTGCGATATCGCCCGGGAAGTTCTGTCGATAATTCTCACCGCCCCCGAACAGCATGCGCTTGTCGGCCGAGAGCCGGTAGTAATTAACGACGAAACGCGAATCGGCAATGGCAACATCGCGCGGATTGATACGTTCGAGCAGTGATTCGCCAAGCGGCTCGGTCGCGATGACAAAGTTATTGATGGGCATGATTTTGCCGGCAAGACGCTGCTCGAGCTTGCCGAGGTAGCCGTTACAGGCGAGCACGATGCTGTCGGCCTCGACCACGCCCTGATTGGTCATGATGCGGTTGGGGCTGCCTTCCTGGTAACTTTCGACAGCAGTCGATCGATACAGTCTGGCACCGGCAGCCAGCGCGGCATCCGCGAGACCCAGCGCATAATTGAGCGGGTGCAGATGCCCGGCGCCCATGTCGAGGCTGCCACCATAGTAGCTGTCGCTACCGACCAGTTCTGCCATGGCGTCGCGCTCGAGATATTCGATTTGATCGTAGTCGTACTGGCGTCGCAGAAAGTCGACATAGGCTGCAGATTCCTTCGCGTACCCGTGTTTATGGTCTGGATGCGCTATTCCGGGTTTCAAATCACAGTCGATGCGATGGTCGGTGATTATTTTTTTAGCCAGATCCTTGGCGGCCTCGGCCAGTTCCCAGAACTGTCGTGCCGCGTCTGCGCCAACCATTTTGGTGAGCGTAATCTGATCCTTGCGTTGGCCGCTGCAGAGTTGACCACCGTTGCGTCCGGAAGCGCCCCAGCCCGGTTGACGCGCTTCCAGCAGCACCACGTCATAACCGCGCTCGGCGAGGTGTAACGCGGACGACAAGCCGGTATAGCCTCCGCCCACCACGCACACGTCGGCGCGGCGAGAACCATCGAGTGGTGACAGCTCGAGAACCCGGTTTTGACTCGCGTGATAATAGGAGTTTGGGTAATCTGCGGTGTCGCTGCGATCCTGGACGAGCTTAAAGGCCATACTGCCGCATTCAGGCAATCGCTTTCTGGGTCAGGTCGAGGCACTGCCAGGCGCGTTCGATAAAGATATCGATTTCATCCGGTTGCACGATCAGTGGTGGCGAAATAATCATCGCGTCTCCGACCGCGCGCATCACCAGGTTATTTTCGAAACAGAAATCCCGGCAAATGGTGCCAACACCCTGATCCTTGTCGAAGCGGATATAGTTTGCCTTGTCCCTGACCAGTTCGAGTGCGCCGAACATGCCCACGCCGCGAACCTCGCCCACGAGCGGATGTTCGCCAAGCTCGCGCAAACGTTTTTGCAGGTAGGGCGCGGTGGAATCACGCACGGTTTGTACAATATTGTCGCGCTGCATCAGTTTTATATTGGCGATCGCGACCGCGGCACAGACGGGGTGACCCGAGTAAGTGTAGCCATGGTTGAATTCTCCGCCCTGGTTAATCAGGGCGTCCATGATGCGGTCGGCAACCATGACGCCGCCAATAGGCAGGTAGCCAGATGACAGGCCCTTGGCGATGGGCATCAGGTCGGGTTTCAAATCATAGTAATAGGTGCCAAACCACTCACCGGTGCGACCGAAGCCGCAACTGACTTCGTCGGCGACCAGCAGGATGCCGTAGTGCTCGCAGATTTTCTTGACTTCGGGCCAGTAACTTTCCGGTGGTACGATTACGCCGCCGGCGCCCTGGATCGGTTCGGCAATGAAGGCGGCGACCTTGTCGACCCCGAGCTCCTCGATCTTGTCGGCAATCGATTGTGCCGCCTGGCGCCCGAATTCCTCACGATCTAAATCCTTGCCGAGTTCGCAACGTTTGGCAAACCAGTTGGGTTGCTCGACGTGCACGATGTCCGGGATGATGCCGCCCTGTTTATGCATCTCTTCCATGCCGCCCAGGCTCGAAGAAGCGATGGTGCTGCCGTGGTAGGCATTTTTACGACTGATGACGACCCGTTTTTCGGGTTTGCCCATCACTTCCCAGTAACGCCACACGAGACGCAGCACGGTATCGTTGGCCTCCGAACCGGAGCTGGTGAAAAAAGCGTGGTCCAAATGCGCCGGCGTGACCTCCGCCAGCAGCGCCGAGAGTTCGGCCGCCGGGGGCGTCGAGGTTTTAAAGAACGCATTGTAATAGGGCAGCTGCTGAATCTGCTTGTGCGCGGCCTCGACCAGGTCCTGCTGTCCGTAGCCCATGTTCACACACCACAGCCCCGCCATCATGTCGAGCAGCTGGTTGCCGTCGGAGTCGGTCAGGTAAACGCCCCTGGCCGATTCGATAATGCGCGGCGGCTTCTGCAGCAGGTCATTCGGATTGGTAAACGGGTGCAGGTGGTGGGCGCCATCCTGGGCCTGCCATTTTTCGGTGTTACCGGTATCGATCGCGGTTGCCTGGCTCATAATATTCACCTCAGACTTTTAACAGCAAGTGCTCCCGTTCCCAGGGGCTGATTACATTGAGAAAGTTATCGAATTCGACCTCTTTGACGCCAACATAGACATCGATGAAGGAATCGCTGAGCACCTCGCGCAATTCCCTGCAATCGGCGAGGCGCTGCAGCGAATCGTACCAGTGCCTCGAGAGTTGCATCGGTTGTTCGTAGGCGCTGCCGGTGAGCGCCTCGGTTGGTTTTAATCCCTGCTTCATGCCAATGAGGCCACAGGCAAGCGATGTCGCAATTGCCAGGTAGGGATTGACATCGGCGGACGCGATACGGTTTTCTACGCGCATCGATTTCGGATTGTTTTCCGGAATGCGAAATCCGGTGGTGCGGTTGTCATAGCCCCAGTGAAAATTGATCGGTGCCGACATTTCCCGCACGATGCGCCGATAAGAGTTGACGTAGGGTGACATCAGCGCCATGGCCTCGGGCAGATAGCGCTGCAGCCCGGCAATATGGCTCAGCAGCAAATCGTTGGGCATGCCTTCGGGCGTCGAGAAAATATTTTCACCCGATTCGATATCCTCGACGCTTTGATGGATGTGCATTGCGCTACCGGGTTGCGCCTCCATCGGCTTGGCCATGAAGGTGGCGTACAAATCATGGCGCAGCGCGGACTCGCGCACGGTACGCTTGAACAGGAAGGCCTGGTCGGCGAGTTCCAGCGGGTCGCCGTGGAGCAGGTTAATTTCCATCTGGCCCATGCCCTCTTCGTGAATCAGGGTATCGATTTCAAGCCCCTGGCCCTCGCAAAAGTCATACATGTCGTCAAACATCGGGTCGAAGTCGTTGACGGCATCGATGTTGAAAGACTGTCCGCTGCGCTCGGCCCGACCGGTGCGCCCAACCGGCGGTAACAGCGGGTTCTTGGGATCGAGATTTGGCTGCAGCAGGTAAAATTCCAGCTCCGGCGCGACCACCGGCTTCCAGCCCTCGGCGCGATAAAGTTCCAGTACCTTGCGCAATACCTGACGCGGAGAGAAGGCGATCGGATTGCCTTCCATATCGAAACAGTCGTGTATTACCTGGGCCGAAGGTTCCCGGGCCCAGGGCAGCAGGCGGATCGTGTAGGGATCGGGATGCAAGACCATATCGACGTCGAGTGGATTAATCGTATCCGTGATATCGGGATAATCACCGGTCACCGACTGCATGAAGATGGATTGCGGCATGCGCAGCGTGGTGGTGTCGGTGAATTTTGACGCCGGCATGATTTTACCGCGCGCGGCGCCCGCCAGGTCGGGCACGATGCACTCCACTTCGGTAATCTGGTGTTGCTCAATCCAGTCTTTCATTTCGGGTCACGCGGTTGCAGTGATGGAGACTGGCGCAGGCGCCAGTCAGCTGTCTATAGCAACCAAGAATAGTTGAAAATCGGTAAACCGAGGAATTGTGATCACAAAAAATTGCAAAGTCAATTGGAGATTATCAGGCCTCAGAAAGGCGGATAGATAAGGGGATAAG
>CALZHS010000186.1 GCA_945787265.1 uncultured Gammaproteobacteria bacterium
GAGGACGCGGGCTGGCACGTGACCGAAGTCGATAGTC
The DNA here is from genome assembly GCA_945787265.1 of uncultured Gammaproteobacteria bacterium. Classification (GTDB taxonomy): domain Bacteria; phylum Pseudomonadota; class Gammaproteobacteria. The sequence goes on from CALZHS010000186.1 coordinate 38, forward strand.
CGCCGATGCGCCAGGCCATGGAACTGCAATTGCTGCTGTGGATGTCGGAGTATCATTACAGTGGCGGTGCAGCTGTCAGGCAGGAAGACGATCCCGATGCCAATTTCGTGTATGCGCAATTGTGTGAAAACTGCCCGACACCGACGCTCGAGAGCCTGATGGAAGCGCTACAGCAACGCATAGCGCTGGCGCGCGAATGGCAGCTGTTCCTGGCGAAATATCCGATCCTGCTGTGCCCGGTTTCTGCCGAACCGCCCTTCCCCGACATGCTCGATGTTGAATCACCCGAATCGTTCCGGCGCGTGCTCGAAGCACAGATGACACAAATTGCATTACCCCTGATGGGCATACCCGGGATTTCAGTCGCGACCGACGGCAACGCTTCGGCTCCGATGGGCGTTCAACTGGTCGCTTCGCGGTTCCGGGAAGACACCCTGTTCGCCGCTGCGACCGATATCGAGGCCCGCAATGCGCCGCTTGAAATTGCAGATCCAGATTGAACATGGCAGTTTTCAGGCGCAGAATATTACCCTGTTATTGAAGCAGGAGTAATCCATGGCAACAGGCTGGGCGCGCGACGGCGCGGTGCAGGACCAGATCGATGCCAGCGTCGAGGACGCGGTCGAACTGGCGCGCAGCCGCTTGCCCAAAGGTGAGAGCCTCACCCATTGCGAGGAATGCGGCGCGGACATTCCCGAGGCGCGCCGCAAGGCCATCACAGGAGTGCGTCTATGCGTCAGCTGCCAACAGCAACTCGATCAGCAGCAGGCTAGCCAGGGCGGCGTCAATCGACGGGCCAGCAAGGACAGTCAATTACGCTAGACTAAAGCCGTGGAGAAATCAGCAATGTCACAGAAACTCGCCTGCAGCGAAATCATCGATCACGCACGCTACCCGATCGATGAAGCGGACCATCCGCAACGCCGCGAAGTGATCGAACGGGTCAGGGCCGAACTCGAGCATGACGGCTGCGCGGTAATCCGCAATTTCTTCAGTGCCCCCGGTCTTCGGGCCCTGCTCGCCGAGGCCAGCGAGCGTAAACCGCAAACCTATTACTCGGAGCGTAAACAGTGCAATGTTTATCTCAATGACGGCGATCCGGGTTTTCCGCGAGACCACCCGCTTAACGTTTTTATTCCGCGCACCAACGGCTTTATTACCGCCGATTTGTTCGGAGAAGAGACCGCATCGCACCGGCTTTACTACTGGGAACCGTTGAAGCAGTTCCTCGCCGAGTGCCTGGGCAAAGACGAGTTATTTATTTACGAAGACCCGGTATCGAACATGATCGTCAATGTCGGCAAACCCGGCCAACAGTTTAACTGGCATTTCGACACCAACGAATTCACCATCACCATGTTGCTGCAGGCGGCCGACAGCGGGGGGCATTTCGAGTATGTGCCTGACCTGCGCAGTGCCACGGACGAATGCTACGACGAGGTTAAACAGGTGCTCGACGGTGACCGCAGCCGCGTTAAACGGCTCGAACTGAATGCCGGCGACCTGCAGTTTTTCCTGGGGCGTTTTTCACTGCACCAGGTTACCGCTAACAGCGGCGATACCGACCGCCTGTTACTGATCATGTCGTTCAGTGAAAAGCCCGGCATGATCGGCAGCATGGCGCGGGTGAAGAACCTGTATGGCAAGGTCACCGACGCGCACGCCGACAACCGGGTGCGCGCCGACAACCTGGTTGACTGACGAACCGGACTATTTTCGCGCCGGCAGGTAGCGCGCCAGGCATTCCGGCACCGGCAGCGTGCGGTGCTGTTCCATATCCATCACCAGGCTGGTTACGGTACCCTCAATCGCAATCGCGCCATCGGGTTTAACTATCTGCTGCGCCAGCGTGAAGCTCTTGCTGCCGCGCTCCAGCGGTCGCGTAATAATCTTGAGATCTTCATCGAGGAAGCATTCCTCGCGGTAATTGACGTTTACATTCAATACCAGCGTTGCGAGATTTTCGGCACCGCTCCAGCGACGTCCTTCCCAGAGTTCCGCATCGGCGTACCAGTCGTCTCGCGCGTATTCGAGAAGCTGCAGGGCAAATACGTGATTGAGATGCCCGAGGTCATCAACCTGCGCTGGCGTCACTTTGGCGCTTGAAACAAATTCCATAAATCTTTTGATCCTGTATACTCCGGTTGATCTCTGCAAGATATACCAAACCTCGATTTCCACAAATCCCGTGGAGTCGGTTCAGGTTGATCCAATACCCCGTTCAAACCGTACAACCTTTTCAATCTTCGACGAGTGTAGCAATGAAACTGAACACGCTGGTACTGGCCGGCGCCATCGCCCTGCCCGTGCAGCAAACCGATAACTGGCAGCTGCTGGAGTACAGTCGTCTCGATCCGAACCAGGTGACTTTCAGCCGCGATGGCATGAAGGTTACGGTCGATCAGTCGGCTAGCCCCATTATCTATCCGCTCGACAATCCGAAAACCGTTACCCGGGTATCGGTAACGGGAAATCTCAGCAACCTGTTAGACGTCCCGCCGGACACCCAGGGACAAAAAGGTAACGATGACTTTTCGCTGAAGATCGGTCTCGTGGTTGCCGGCGAAAAGACCCTGAATCCAGTGCAGAAGTTATTCAGCGCGAAGTGGATCAAAACGCTGTTTGACCTCGCACCGGACGGTAGCGGCGTGGACAGGATTTATTTTTTGAATGCCGTCCAGCATAAGAACCTGCTCGGGCAGCAGCGCCAGCATCCGCTATCAGAGCTAATCTATGAAAATAACGTGTGGCTGCTGGACAAACCGGGAGATTTCAGCCTGGACTACCGGCTCGAAAGCCCGCAGAAAGTTATCGCCATCTGGCTTTCAATAGACGGCGACGATACTCAGTCCCGCTATACAACCACGATCAACAGCCTGGTACTGGAAGGATAACAAATGGCCCTCCTGGATCAGGCGGCTTCACACCATACATTTACCGAAGCGCCGATTTGATCGTTTGCCTGGTAGTTTTGCAGGTGCCGACGCACTGACTGCGTCGTCTCCTGGCCCTTGGCGACGAGCAATACTTCGCTCTGGGTCACTACATCGTCCGCCAGCAGCATGCCATCCGCTAACTGGGAAATTGGGACAGGTTTTACGACTAAAGCCGAATCCCGGTCAAACGTGTTTTCAAAGGCGCTGAGTACCGTAGGATCGTAGAAATGTGCCTGGGCCTTCAATTTACCAAACGCCGCCTGTTCAGAATCGCCGGACGACTCAAAGGCATCGAAATCGAGAATTACCTTAATTAGGCGCGCGCCCAGCGGAATATCCTCGCCCTTGACGTCGTCTCGGGGGTACCCGGAGCCGTCATAATTCTTTTCCTGGTAGCGAATCGACCGGGCGATATCCTCCATGCGCGGGATTGGCCCCAGCAGGTCGGCACCCACCTTGGCATGTAACGAGAATTCCGCGAGCTCGTCAAACGACATGGATTCCCCGTGTAGCTTGCGTTTCAGGAGATCCTCGCGGATCGCAATGCTGCCAATTAACGAAAGCATAGCGACATCCTCGAGCTGCCAGGTAGCGGTTAGCCCCATTTCGTCAGCAATTTGGCGGACGTGGTGCCTGAATCGCGTGGTGCGCCCAAATACATCCGGGTTGTTCAAGGCGAGGACATCGGTGAGCGCTTTGATACTACCTTGTAAAGTATTCTCGAGCAGGTCTTTTTCTGCCGTGATCAACCGGTGCTGTTCTATCCCGCTGGTTAAGGCGCTGGATAATTCTTCCGACTCACAAGGCTTGTTTAGAAACCTGAAAATATCGCCGTGATTAACCGCATCAACTGCAGTCTGCTGATCTGCGTTTCCCGTTAACATCATGCGTACGGTGTCTGGCGACTGCTGCTTGGCCTGTGCCAGCAGTTCAACACCGTTCATGCCCGGCATGCGCATGTCCGAGACAATTACCGCGTAGGTGCCGTTGGCGGTCAGCATGCCCAGCGCTTCCTCCCCGCCTGCGGCCGTGTCGAGATCAAATTTCGAACGCAAGGTACGACGTATCGACTGCAATACGTTGGGTTCATCGTCGACGAACAGGACTTTCTCACCCATTAACCGCATCCTCTACGTCAGTGATAAAGAGTTTCTGGTATAACTGTAACCACTCCGGCAATCGCTTGGCTGCACCCATCTTGTCAATATAATCGCGATCGAGCTCGGGCAGGTCATCATGACCTTCGGCACTGACAATGGCATGCGCGATGTGCACCGCCGTCAACGGAGAAAAATGCTCTTCAACGCATTCAGCGGGAACGTGGTGAAAGGCGACACACTCGACCACCGGGTTCGGCAGGCCCCAGAGCCCCATCAGGAATGCCCCGACATCCATGTGGCTGTGGCCGATGATCTCGCGCTCCACCTCCCAGTCAGGTCGACGCTCGTCCGCGGAAATCTTCTCGGCGCGAGCGAGTTCTTCACCGAGGTTGACGGCAAACACAAGCTTGCCGACATCCGCCAGCAGCGCGCCCATCAGGGCGTAATCGCCCAGCAATTTATTACCCGTCTGTTGAACCGCTATCTGTTTCGCCAGGATGCCAACCTGGGCAGCGTGGCTCCAGATGGCCTGCAGCCTTGCCGCACCGATGCTCGACTCGTCGAACTGTGAAAAAACACCCGTTGTCAGGACCAGCGACTTGATGACATCGAGGCCCAGAAACTTACTGGCCTCAACCGGCGACGATACGTGCCGAACGAGACCGAAAAAAGCGGAATTTACCAGCTGTAATATTTTCGCCGACATCGCGACGTCGGACTCAATAATTTCTCCAATTTGTCCGAGCATTACTTTGTCCAGGCTATATAAACCGATATCGCCAAAGGAACCGGCATAACGATGGTCAATGCTGGCATTAATACTGTCATTGTTTGTATTCAG
>CALZHS010000187.1 GCA_945787265.1 uncultured Gammaproteobacteria bacterium
GACATATTTCGGGCGCGGGGTGACAATTTTTAAGTTGCGCGACGACCGTTCTCGATTTGCGGGATCACGGTCTTAATAATTAACCGATATATTCCCGTTTTACGTGGGCGCCGACGTTGCACAGGATTTCGTAGGCGATGGTTTCAGAACAATCAGCGAGATCGTTGATATCCGGCACGTCTCCAAACAGCGTGACTTCGTCGTCAACCCTGACATTCTCCAGATGACTGACGTCAACCGTGATCATATCCATCGATACCCGTCCGACGACATCACACAACTTGCCCTGTATTTCAACCTGCGCGCTATCCACCTTGTGCCGCGGATAGCCATCCGCGTAGCCAGTTGCAACCACCGCAATCGTCATGTCATCGGGACAGGTGTAGGTATTGCCATAACCGATCATGTCTCCTTTTTGATGCGCATTGACCGCAAGCACCAGTGATTTCATGACCATCGCGGGCCGCAGTTCGCGCTGCTTCTGCTTGCGATCGGACATCGGATCGGCTCCGAAGAGTGCTATTCCGGCGCGCGTCCATACACGGTGGGTGTCGGGCCAACCCAGTATTCCGGCGGAATTCGCAATGCCCCACTCGTAATCGTCCAAATCCAGGGATTTGACCTGGTCAATCTGAAACTCGGTAAATCTATTGTTGACGGCGTCGGCATACGCGAGGTGCGTCATCATGCGGATGCTGCCCAGCGTATTCAGGCCGAGCAGGAAATCGACGATTTCACGCGCCCTGCCCCGTGGAAATCCCAGCCTGCCCATGCCGGTATCAATTTTCAACCATACTTCGAGATCACCGAGATCGTCTGCATCGCGCAGGCAATCAAGATGAAACTGGTGATGTAACACCGGGTCAAGGGAATGATCGATACAGGCCTGCAATTCTGCGTGGCGGACAAAGCCGCCCATGACTATTGTTTTCTGTGTGATCCCGGCCGCTCGCAGCGCCACGCCCTCAGCCACCGCGGCGACCGCAAACGCGTCGGCGTCGGTGAGTGCCGTTGCGACTTCAACTGCACCATGGCCGTAGGCGTCGGCCTTGATCACGGCGATGAGCCGGTTACCGCCTGCTGCCTCTTTTAAATACCGGTAATTGTGTCGTAACGCTTCGAGGTCGATGATTGCGCGTGAATGCCGGTTCGCCCCATGGCTATTCAAACTCGCCTCCGTAGTGATCGAACGCAAGATTTTCGAAACGCGTGTACTGCCCGAGAAAGGCCAGCTTGACCATGCCTATCGGCCCGTTGCGCTGCTTACGTATCAGCAACTCGGCAACACCCTTGTCGGCGCTTTCAGGGTTATACACCTCGTCACGATAAATAAACAGGATGACGTCGGCATCCTGTTCGATACTGCCGGACTCGCGCAAATCGGACATGACCGGTCGCTTGTCCGGCCTGGACTCGACGCTGCGATTCAACTGTGACAGCGCGACCACCGGCACGTTCAGTTCCTTGGCAAGCGCCTTTAGCGAACGCGAAATCTCGGAAATTTCCGTCGCCCTGTTTTCGGTAGAACCGGCGACCTGCATCAGCTGCAGGTAATCGATAACCACCAGGTCCAGTCCGTGTTCCCGTTTCAGGCGGCGCGTGCGGGCGCGCAGCTCGGTAGGCGTCAGCGCCGGCGTATCATCGATAAACAGTTTTGCCTTGGAAAGCATGTTGACCGATGAAATCAGTCTCGGCCAGTCGTGATCATCGAGCTTGCCGGTGCGCAGGTTATGCTGATCGATACGCCCCAGAGAGGACATCATGCGCAGCGCAAGCTGCTCGCCCGGCATCTCCATGCTGAACACGGCTACCGACTTTTCGCCGTTCAGTGCGGCATTTTCGGCAATGTTCATCGCGAGGCTGGTTTTACCCATCGACGGGCGCCCGGCGACAATGATCAGGTCAGAATTCTGCAGGCCCGAGGTCTTGTCGTCGAAGAGACCGAATCCAGTCGCGATACCGGTGATCGCTTCCTTGTTGCGATACATTTCCTCGACGCGCTGCACGGCCCGTCCCAGCAGATCGTTGATTGCCTCGAAGCCCTCGCGATTGCCGGCACTTTGTTCGGCAATCATGAACACCTTGCGCTCGGCCTCATCGAGTATTTCCCTGCTGGGGCGACCATCGGAGTTATAGGCACTGGCCGAAATCTCGTTGCCGACCTGGATCAGGCTGCGCAGTATCGAGTACTCGCGCACGATATTCGCGTAAGCCTTGACGTTAACGGCGGTCGGGGTGTCGTTGGCGAGGATACTCAGGTAAGCAAGCCCGCCGATGGATTCGAGTTCACCCCGGGAGCCCAGCCATTCGGAGACCGTCACTACGTCATAAGGCTTGTCTTCCTGCGCCAGCGAATTGATCGCCCTGAGAATCAGGCTATGGTCGTGGCGGTAGAAATCCTGCTCGTTGACAATATCCGCGATATCGTCCCAGGACCTATTGTCCAGCATTAGCCCACCGATGACCGACTGTTCGGCCTCCAGGGAATGCGGAGGAACCTTGAGGTCATCGACACGCTGGCTCAGCTCGGCCACGCGGGAGGAGATTTCAGACATATCTGGCGTGAAGGAAGATCGACATGGACCGCTAATGATAAACCTTTTTGGCGACACCCAAAAGAAAAAGGCTACTCAAGCAGCAGCCTTTTTTAAAAAATTACGATCTTCGCTTTTTTTTATTCTTCGCCGATGATATTTATCGTCACCTGGGTGTCGATATCGGTGTAGAGATGAATATCAACAATATGCTCACCGGTAACGCGCAGGGCGCCTTCTGGCATGCGGATCTCGCTTTTTTCGACAGTTTCCCCGAGGGTTGCGATCGCCTCACAGACATCGGCAACGCCGATCGAACCAAACAGCTTGCCTTCCGAGCCGACCCGTGCGGTAACCTCGATAACACCCAGTGACTCGATCGCCTGCTTGCGCGTTTCTGCAGTTGCCCTGGCCTCGGCAGCCGCTTTTTCGAGTTCGGCCCGACGCGCCTCAAATTCGGCCATATTTTCGGCAGTGGCAACCTTGGCCTTGGCCTGTGGCACCAGGTAATTGCGGGCAAACCCGGACTTGACAGTGACCTTGTCGCCCACTGAACCCAGGTTTTCAATATTTTCCAAAAGGATGACTTCCATTAGATTACCTCATCTCATAAATCATTATCATCACTTGGTTTTGCAGCATTTTTCCTGAAAACCAACCAGTTATCAATGACCCCGGTGATGGCGGTTAATGCCACCACCTGCGGGAAAACCAGCAATAGCGTATAAAACAGCACCAGCAGCATTCGCGCCTGCCTGCGTGGCGCCAGCTTGGCGTGCACCACCGCTATGCCCTGAAACATAAAGCCAACCACAACCAGCAGCGCCAGGCTCAGCAACCAGGACTGGTCGATCCAGACACCGAGCACCATTAATACGAGTGCCCCCGACGCAGCCGGCTTTCCCAGCGAGAGCGCCCTGAATTCCTGGCTGAAACCCTGCGATTCTGCAAGGCTGGCCTGCATCCATCTTGCGATCAAAACGATCAGCATGAAAACCAGGTAGGCCATGGCCGCCAGCGCCAGCACGAATAATCGCACCAGCTGGATATTCCTTTCCACCAGCTTTTCATCGGGCTGGTCGACCTGGTCCATGCGCTGGAACGCCTGAGAAATCATCTCGGTTTCCAGGTTATTCCAGACCAGGTATTGCACCGCAACGCCGATCGCACCGATAACCATGCCAACCAGCATGGTCAACGCCAGCGACTTGCTACTGCGCAGCGTTTGCGTCAGCAGGATAATCGGTAACCATTGCACCAGCCCGGTCCATAATCCCAGCTCCGGGGCACTGATCAGCACCCAGGCAACCAGGGTAATCCCGACGATTGATACACCGATTGCCTTGAGCCCGGATATCGATCCCTGGGTTAATATCACCAGTCCGACCAGCGTGCAGGACAGCAGCATGCACATGGATCCGGCCACCAGTCCCAGTACCGTATTCGGTGCCATCGGCGGAATGAACACCGCCAGCACCGCCAGCAATCCAACGACCGCCGCTGCCTGGTAGGGTCCTTTAAGGGAAAATCTTGCCAGTGCCAACATCGTGACACCCACCCAATCAGTGTTCTTGCAGTGTATTAATTGCGAATTCAGTTAGCTTGTCAACGTTCACGGCAAGACGCGCCTCGCAGGCAATGGCCACACCCTTGTCAAGAGGCGCAACGCAGTCCGTGGGCGTTGACAAGCTAACCCGAAGGGCGTCCCTGTGGTGTCCCGCAGCTGCGTTGCAGTGCTTGACAAGGGTACGGCCATTGCCTGCGCACTGCGCCTTGCTACGAAACACCACAGGGACGCTGAGTCCGTAATTAATACACTGCAAGAACACTCTATCTCAGCTTGTGCTGATCTGTATAAGGCAGCAGGGAAAGGAACCTGGCACGCTTGATTGCGGTCGCCAACTGGCGCTGATACTTTGCCTTGGTACCGGTCACCCGACTGGGTACGATTTTTCCGGTTTCGGTGATGTATTCCTTGAGTGTTTCCAGGTCCTTGTAGTCGATCTGCTCGGTACCTTCAGCGGTAAACTTGCAGAAACGCTTGCGACGAAAATAACGCGACATGATTAATTCACCTCTTCTTCAACAGGGATGGTTTCAACTTCTGCACCGGCTTCAATCTCGGCAACCACGTCGGCTTCCGGAACCAACTCGTCGACCTCTGGATCAACCGGGGCTTCAACAACCGCTGCCTCACTGTCTACAACATCATCGCTCGGCGCAGTGGGCCTGCGATCGCTGGATTTTGCGGACTCCTCTCGTTCGACCTCCACCATCATGGCCGATTTCTCGGTGATAGCTTCCTTACAGGTAAGCGTCAGGTGTCGCAGCACCGCATCGTTGAAGCGAAACGCCGATTCAAGTTCATCCAGTATTTCTCCAATCCTCTTCGCGATGGACAGACCCGCCCGAATTGGTAATCATGTTGCGATAGCGTTCCACCATCGCGGGCACTTGTTCACTCTGGTCAGGGTGGACCAGAAACACGATTTCGTAATGTCTCATTTGTTCTCCTCATGGGGTAATGCCCCCAGGACCGGGCCTGTGGAGCAAGGAGTGAATCGGGCACTTTCGCAGTCACCGAAACAGGGAGCGCGGATTGTACCCGAGCACCCTGGCTTAAGCAATAGTGGGCTGGCGCGTCCTCGAGCGCAGTATTTCATACAGGCAGACACCGGTTGCGACCGATACATTCAGGCTTTCAACCTGCCCCAGCATTGGTAGCTTTACCAGGTGATCACAGGACTCGAGGGTCAATCGACGTAAACCCGACCCTTCGGCACCCATGACCAGCGCCACCGGGCCGCTATAGTCATGATCGTAGAGACTGTCCTGGGCCGTGTCGGTGGTGCCGAAAATCCACACCCCGGCCTGTTTCAGGTCTTTCAGGCTGCGCGCAATATTGGTGACCTCGATAATCGGTACCGATTCGGCGCCGCCGGCCGCGACCTTGCGCACGGTCGCATTCACCTTAACCGCTCGATCACGCGGAATGATGACCGCGTCGACCCCGCAGGCGTCGGCCGTGCGCAGGCAGGCACCGAGATTATGCGGATCCTGGAGTCCTTCCAGCACCAGCAACAGTGTACCTTGATGTACGTCGAGCAGGCATTTTTTTAAATCCATCGTCGGCGCCGATGCACGCGTCCTGAGCGCGCAGCCCTGGTGCTTATCGGTGCCGCACAGCCGCGTCAGAGCGGCACGGCTTTCGGTGTGCACTTCAATCCCCGCGTTACGGGCCAGGTCGATTAGCGCTAGCAACCTGGGACCAGGCTTATCCGCACAAATCAGTTCGATACAAAGCTCTGGCGCCTGTTGTAAACGGCGCGAGACTGCATGGACGCCGTATATCATACTGCTGCTCATCGTGATCGGGTTCGGTTCCCTGTTTTCTTTCTGGATCTGCGCTTTTTTCCACCCCGCCTGGGATTGATCGCCGGTTTCTCATCAAGCGTTGCAACCAGGTCAAAATCGATTTTACGGTCCTCGAGGTTAACCTGCGCGGGATCAAACTGGTAGTAATCCCGCTTGAGCGAAGTCACATGCACCAGGCCATCGATTAATAAATCATCCAGTTGAACAAATAGCCCGAAATTGGTGACCCCGGTCACGATACCGCTGTATTGTTTGCCGATGTGCTTCTGCAAAAATTCACATTTAAGCCAGTCTTCGGCATCTCGCGTCGCATCGTCCGCGCGACGCTCGTAACGCGAGCAGGATTCTCCGAGCGCGGTCATTTGCGCAAGATCGTAACCGAACCCGGTCGCAGCCTTTTGCCTGATCCAGTGCTTGATGCCGCGATGCACCAGCAGATCCGGGTAGCGTCGAATCGGCGACGTAAAATGGGCGTAATCTTTCAAAGCGAGACCAAAGTGGCCGACTTTTGGATCTGGGCTATAGTTCGCCTGTAGCAACGAACGCAGTACCACGGTCTGGATCATATCGGCCTCGGGACGCTCGCGCAATTGTTCGACTACCCGGGCAAAATCGGCCGGAGTTGGATTTTCGGTGCGCAGCGCGATACCGAAGCTGGCCAGGAATTCCTGTAAATTCGCCAGTTTGTCGGCATTAACACCCTCGTGGTTGCGGTAAAGAGCGGGTAACTTGTTCTTTTTCAGTATTCTCGCAGCACAGATATTCGCCGCTATCATGCATTCCTCGATCAACTGGTGCGCCCGGTTTCTTTTATAAGGCACGATTGCCTCGATTTTACGCTGACGATCATATTTGAAAATGACTTCGCGGGTTTCAAATTCGATCGCGTGGCGCCTCCGGCGAGCCTTCGACAGCGCCTGGTAAACCTGTCTGAGCCGGTCCAGGTCACCATGAACCGCGCCGAGTGCCTTGTTGCGAGTCTTTGCTCCGTCGAACAAAACGGCTGCCACGTCGTCATAGATCAGGCGCGCTTTCGAATGGATGACGGCTTCGAAAAAATCGTACTGTTTGATGGTCCCATGCTGATTGATGTCCATGCTACAGACCAGGCACAGGCGATCGACTTTGGGATTTAATGAGCATAACCCGTTCGACAAAACCTCAGGCAGCATCGGGATGACCTCGCCCGGGAAATAAACCGAAGTACCGCGGTTGCAGGCCTCGAGATCTAGCGGGGAGTCGGGTTTTACGTAGTGTGCAACATCTGCGATCGCAACATAAAGGCGATATCCGCTTGCCCGGGATTCGCAGTAAACCGCGTCGTCGAAATCACGGGCGTCAGCACCATCGATTGTGACGAAAGCAAGCTGTCGCAAATCGCGTCGATTTTTCTTGTCGGCTGCGGCTACCTGCTCCTTCAGGTTTCGGATTGACTCCATGACCACATCGTTCCAGTGATGCGGGATATGGTGCGTATT
>CALZHS010000188.1 GCA_945787265.1 uncultured Gammaproteobacteria bacterium
CAAAATGTCGACAGTGAGTTATTCCAAAAGCTCGGTATTGTTGCCAACGGCGAACAGCTGCGGGAGCCGGACGAACACGCCGTGGCGTGAAAGCCACCCGGGCGTATTTTCGTGGATACTTACTTTGGGCGTCCGAGGTCGATAGTGACGCCGCTGGAAAGTAATTCCTCGGTGCGCTGCAGGGAATAACTGCGGTAATCGGTTTGCTGATAATACCCCCCGGCGACGTAGCGCAGGCTTTCCTTGAAATGGTGGGGGAAGGTCAGGCTGTCGTGGCGTCGAAGCAGATTTCCGTCATCGAAAACCAGAACCCCGGGCCGATAAATCATTTCGTGCCGCCGGGCGAGTTCGGCAGGCGTGGTTTCATTGCCGAGTACATCCTTGATCGTTTCATTTGAATCGGCATCCAGGCGCACGATCGTATACGGCGCCATTTCCTCGCGCACCTGCTTGTGCGCCAGGATCCCGTCATGAAACTCGTTGCAGTCATAGCAGCTTCCGTCTTCAAAAATTACCATTAACGGGCCGTCCACGCTGGACAGGTCGGTGATGTCGCTGAACAGCGGGTTGGCGCGCAGCTGGTAAACATTACGATCGAGTTTCGCCTGCAGGTAGTCCGCCAGCGTTGTCGTCTGGTAAGACCGGGTGGCAACGAATTCGAGCACCTGCTTAAAGCGCTCGGGCGCCCGGTAGCCGTTGACACGCACAATGGTTTTATTGTCCGCGTCCAGGAACAGCAGCGCCGGTGTCGAGTAAACCTTTAGAATCTCACCCAGTTCCTTTTCCGTAACCGAGATTTCTTCGTTGAAAGCGATTTCGCGGTCGCCCTGTATATTGATCGCGATGCTGTCGAAATTTGCCTGGATATAGCTGCTTAAGGGTTCGGCTTCGAAGGATTCCTCCAGCATGCGGTCGCAATAGGGGCAGCCATTGAGCTCGAAAAAAAGTAACACGTGTTTGCCGGCCTCGCTGGCATCGTCGACGTCATCAGCTATTTCGAGAAAACTGTCCTTGAACCAGGCAGGTGGCTCGTGCAGCACGCCGCCGGTAATCTTGCCACGGGTTTCGCTGGCGGCGGACATGGCTGACAGCAACATTGCCGTAACCAGGGCCACCATGGGCAGCGGGTTTCCATGTTTTCGCATGCTTCGAGACCTTTATAAATCAGCCAGTACGGGACTATAAATGACTTTTCCAGATTTGGAAATTGCTCCATTGGTAATAGTTTTCTCCGTCAGAATGCGACATTTTTTACTAATCGATATTGTTTCGAATTCGAGCTGCTAAACTCTCTCGACACGACAAAAAACTAGATAGCAGGGAAGACCATGACCTTAGTAGCAACATTGATTTCATTATTAATTCTCGGCCTGTTGATCGTGATCAGCATGCAGATGCGAAACCAGCGCAGGGCCACCGAAGAACTACTTGCCGATAACCGCATTCGTACCCGGCTTTACCAGGATGCCGACGAATCCACCACTTTCATTCTAAGCCGTACTATTCAGAACATCAGCGCCGGTCATCCCGATCCCAACCTCGAGAGTGACTCCTTCACGCTCAAGGTGGTACGTGAGTTGGTCAAGCGCAAGGTACCGAAAGAGAAATGGCTCGAGATTCAGGCTAACGAGCGGCTCGTGCACGAGCTTTACCTGTTGCTACGTGATAGCCCTGTTAAAAAAGCTCCGGTTAAAAAAGGCCCGCGTCTGGTAGCGCAGGCCAAGTGAGGAGAGCAGAAAGCTCCGCTTAAAAAAGGCCCGCGTCTGGTAGCGCAGGCCAAGTGAGGAGAGCAGGGAAGTTCTGAGCATTACCCCGGATGGTGCGAAGCACTCGTCCGGACTCTGTTAAGCGTAACTTTTCATGTGATTCCCGCATGCGCGCAACCCCGCTTTCGCGGGGTTAACGCGCTTCCGCTAGTAGGACGCGCTTTCGCTGCTGTAGGTTAATCCTATCGCAGCGGCCTGGTTTTTCACCGCGCGGTATATCTTCTCATCCAGTGAATCCTCGGCGCCGCCCTCTGCTTCTACCTTATCCTTGATGAAGTTGCTGCGTGATTCGGAAAGCTTCTTGATTTCCTGCCGCAGCTGGTCGCGACGCTTTGCCTGTTCGGTAATAACCGCCATTTGCTCCTCGGGTGCCTTTGCCTGCAGGCTGGCGGGCAGATTGTCTTCCTCGATATCGTCGAGTTCAACCCGGCCTGATGAAATCGCGTCGACCAGTTCGCTCTCACCGAGTAAATTTGCCTTGCCACTCGCGGTTGCGTTGAAGGTATCGCGGCGCGCCAGTGCCTCGGTAGACAATTCCTTGCGCAATCTGGCATTCGCATCGAGCTTGGCTCGTTGTGCTGCCCTGGTTTTTTCATCCCCGAAGTAAAGGCGGGTGTCTTCGAGTTGGGCGGCGAGCCTGGAGAGCTGTTCGTCAAACGGCGTTGAGACGGCAACCGTGTTACCCGAGTCTTCTACCTGGAAGTACTCACCGTTACCCAGCGCTGCGATTTGCTGCCAGGCTGGACGCGTATACTCGTGCTGTCCGCTCTGGATCGCGTTGACAACAATGCCCTTGCTTGCGGCAGTCGCCAGCGTGACCGGGTACTTGACGTCGTTGGTGTAATCCATGTGCGGAGGCGCATCGCCGACCAGGAAAGCGACCTTGTAAACGTTGCTATCATTGCTCCACGAAATCTTGTGGATCGCATCGTATAGCGCCTGGTTAACGCTTTCCGGTCCATCACCGCCACCCTGGGCGCGAAAGTCCATCAGGCTTGCATACATCGAGTCGAGGTCATCCGACAGGTCGAAAACCCTCGTTATGTAAGCGTCGCCGCGATCGCGAAATGCGACCAGGCCCATCCTGATGTCTGGATTTTCCTGTGCCGAGGCCATGGTCGTGGCGATCGACCAGATCTTTTCCTTGGCCGCCTGGATCAGTCCACTCATGCTGCTGGTGGTGTCGAGAATGAATACGACCTCGATGCGGTGGCTCTGTTGCGGTACCACGTGGCTGGTGTCCGTAGCCTGCGCCTTTTGCAGGGTCGGGAACAGTGCGATACCGGTTGCGGTGGCGACAACGAGTGCCAGCGCGATCATTTTGCTATTAAAAGTATTGCTATTCATTGGATTATCTCCGGGGTTAGGGTTGGGTGAGTTTGCGCACCGCATCGAGGGCGACACGATGTGCGGTTTGGAACGATGAAGGGTCATGCGCTCCATCGTAGATACGGTTGGACGGCTTCTGCGCGAGGTTCGGGAGCCAGCAAAACAGGGCCTGGACCAGGAAAAAGCTCCACAACGCAGCTGAAATGCTGCCCGTGTTGACCATGGCCCAGGCGCTTGCCGCAAGACCGGCTGAAACCAGGCCAAAATCGAGCGCGGCGGTCAGCAGCGAGGCATGGAAATACAGCGAGCGAACCAGCCAGATAATGCCGGCCTGGATGAGTACCTGTTCGAACAGCGGTACATCGAAGAACCAGCAGGCGACACTGACGAATGCCCAGCCGGCAATGACAACCACGCGGCCGACACGGGCATCGCTGCGTTTTAACAGGTAGACCAGGTAGATCAGCGTGGCCGAGCCGAGTAGCAGGTTGAACAAAGTGGCGTAGGCAACGAAACTGCCCAGCACGAGGCTGGCTACCCCGGCACTCAGGCTGATTATGATCGCGACGATGATGCCGTCGATGATTCCGGGCGCTTTCATGCTCTTGTTCATGCTTTGGCCCTCCGCTCTTTCTCGCGCAGCAGGGCGATTTCGATTTCCTCACTGCGGATTGCATCCGCGTGATTGAATCCGTCACTCGTGAATCGCTCATCGTCGCTGACCAGCAGCTCGAGCTTTTGCTTCATGCTGGTTAATTGCTGAGTTTGTTCGTCGATCTGCCTTTCCAGTTGCTGACGCTGTGATTCAATGCTGGCGAATTGCTGTTGCAGGGCCTGTAACTGTTTCTCGCTGCCGAGTTTTCTGCGGATCAGGTCGCGTGCCAGGTCGTCCTTTTTTGCGGCCAGGCAGATGTCGAGTTCTTCGTCATAGTCCGCAAGGTTTGCGGTGACGGCGTTGGCCGCCTTGTCGAGTTGAGTGGCCTCGTGCTGCAACAGTTTCAGACGTTGCTGATCCTGATCGAGCGAGAACTGCATTTCGCGAACCGCTTGCCTGAGCTGCAGATCGGGTTCCTCGATGCGGTCGAGGACCGCGTGAAAATCGGCTTGAAACAGCCGCGATAGTCGGGTTACCAATGCCATCTTGTTTGCTCCGTTGCTGGTGAAAGATGACGTAATTCTGGTTCAGCCACGGGTACTAAAACAGGCAGACTTTGGTAAAACCTGGCGCCCCTGTTTTACAAAAAATTTACATGGCATTTTTGCTGGAATGCTAGGATTGTGTCGTGTTTACAAAGGAATAAATGTGATGGCGCAGAAAGCGCGCTTGTTGATTGTCGAAGACGAGGCCGCGATACGCGGCGGGCTGGTCGATGTTTTCGTCTATCACGGTTACGAGGTCGAGACTGCCGATCACGGCGATGACGGCCTGCGCAAGGCGCTCGGTGGAAAATTTGACCTGGTTCTTCTCGACGTGATGTTGCCGGGTATCGATGGTTTTGAGATCTGTAACCGTATTCGGCAACTGGACCGGCAGCAACCGGTGATTATGCTGACCGCGAAATCGAGTGACGAGGACATCGTGCAGGGCTTGACGCTGGGCGCCGACGATTATGTCGCCAAGCCTTTTTCGGTGACGCAACTGGTGCTGCGGGTGGAGGCGGTACTGCGCCGCTCGGGTTTTGGCGAAGCCTCGGCACGTGAGATAAAACTCAATAATGGAATGGTCATCGATACCGATAACCTGTGCGCCGGGGAAACCGTGTTTACGCGCCGGGAAATGGACCTGCTGCAGTATCTCTGCCAGCAGTCGGAGCGTCCGGTAGCACGCGAGGAACTGCTCGCGAGGGTCTGGGGCTATGCCAATCACATGGAAATCGAAACCCGCACGGTCGACATCCATATCGCCAAGCTGCGGCGCAAGATCGAAACCGACCCGGCTAACCCGGAAGCCATTATCACGGTGCGCGGTGCCGGCTACCGCCTGATGCTGGCTGAACAATGACGCAGCGCCGTCTTCTTCTGCTGCTGGTGCTGTTTTTCGTGGCGCTGGCGTTACCGACTTCAGTCCTCGTCTACCAGGCTTACGGCCAGTTGAAGTGGGAGGCTTTTTACCAGCACCAGAGGCTGGCGCGCGAACTGACGCTGCGTATCGATGGCGATTTTCGCGACCTGATCGAGCGTGAAGAGAGTCGCCCGATCAGTGACTACGAGTTTCTCAACGTCAGCGGCTCCGAGGGGTCTGCCTTTTTGCAACCTTCGCCGTTGTCACAGTTTCCGCCGCAATCAGAACTGCCGGGTTTACTGGGATATTTCCAGGTCGATTCAGCGGGGCAGCTGCGTACCCCGATCGTACCCGACGCCGATGCATCCAGCTATGGTATCTCGTCATCGGAACTGCAACAGCGCCAACAGCAGGACTGGTGAAGCCATGGCCGAAGAGGAAATCGTGCCGCAACGAGCCGATCAACCCGGTCTCGCGATGGAACTCGATAGCGCGAGTTCGAGTTTCGCGACGGATGATCGTGAAATCCAGGGACAGTCTGCATTTGACGAGTTAACCACGCGTAAACTGGTCAAGCCTGCCGAAAGTCTTGCGCCAGTCGACCAGGTTCAGGACCTGAAACTCGAAGACAGCTACCAGGTCGCGGCCGGTGCCGAACCGGAGGTGCAGCGGCTGCAGGTGCAGCAGCAATCCGAAGCCAAGCGTTCGCGCAAGGAAAAGGTAAACTTGCCTCAGCCGTTACTCGAGCAGGCGCCGGGCCTTGCCAAAAGCATTGCGGAAGACAATGAAGCGGCCGCAACCGGGGCGGTCATGAATCAGCAGGCGATTCGCATCCAGACGTTTGAAAGTGAAGTTGAGCCAATGGAATTTGCGTTGCTCGATAGCGGGCATTTCGTCCTGTTTAGACGCGTCTGGCACGACAATGAACGTCACGTGCAGGGCATCCTGATCGATCAGGCCGACTTCATTGAGCGCTTGATTGCGCCCGCCTTTCGCGAATCGAGCCTGTCTTCAATGAGCAAGCTGATCGTTGCCTACCGCGGTTCGATCCTGCAAAACTTCGCCGCTGATTACAGCCGGTTATACCGGCCCAGCACCGAGCAGGCGAGTAACGAGTTGCTGTACCAGAGCCGTTTGATCGCGCCGTTCGGCGATATCGAGCTGATTTATACCCTGGCCCGCCTACCGATCGGCGCGGGCGGCCAGGTCATCATCTGGTCAGCCCTGGTGCTCTCGATTGTGCTGGTTGGAGGCTGCCTGATGCTGCTGCGACTGGGTCAGCGACAGCTCGCGCTGGCACGCCAGCAACAGGATTTTGTTTCCGCGGTCAGCCATGAACTTAAAACCCCGCTCACGTCGATCCGCATGTATGGAGAGATGCTGCGCGAGGGCTGGGCCGACGACAGCAAGCGCAAATCCTATTATGACTTTATCTTCTACGAGGCGGAACGACTCACGCGCCTGATCAACAACGTGTTACAGCTGGCGCGCATGTCGCGTAATGAGCAGGGGGGCAGTCTCAATAGCATGACCGTCGGCGAGGCGATGGCCGAACTCAGGCCCCGGCTCACATCGCAACTCGAGCCCTCCGGCTTTGAGCTGGTAACCCGTGGTGAGCCCGAGGTGGAAGCGGCACGAATTGAAATCGATATCGACTGGTTCATCCAGATTTTCATCAACCTGGTGGATAACGCGGTCAAGTTTTCCGTGAATGGCGCCCGCAAACAAATCGACATTCGTTACCAGCAGATGCAGGACGGTAAGATCCAGTTTTCGGTACGCGACTACGGTCCCGGTATCGACCCCGACCAGATGAAGAAGATTTTCAAACTGTTTTATCGTTCCGAGAACGAACTTACGCGCGAAACCGTCGGCACCGGAATCGGGCTTGCGCTGGTGCATCAACTCGCAACTGCAATGCGAGCCGAGGTTGACGTTGTTAACTGCGATCCCGGGGCGGAATTTCGCTTGCGGATTGCGTCGCTTGCCGCGAGCGGATAATGTAACTGCAGGAAGAAATCTTTCAGTGCCAGAGAGGTATTTATGTCAAAGGACAGGGCCGAGGTCGGCAACCTGCAGAACCTGTTATCGAGAGTCGGTGCCGGGCTCGACGAGTTTTTAAAGTTTGAGCATCCCGATTCACTGGTAAACAAAGACACCTGGAGAACCGCACTCGAGCAACCGCTACCTCAACACGGTGCGGGCATCGACGAGGTTACCCGGGAGTTGGTGGAACTGGTTATTCCGAATGGCTCGCAGGTTTGTAAGCCTGGCTTTACGGCCTTTATCACGACCGGTGCGACCAGCGCCTCGACGCTGGCGTCAACCGCTGCCAGTATCGCCGCACCGCAACGCTATACCCACACTGCGTTCAATTACATCGAGGAGTTGTCGCTGGAATGGCTTGCGCAGATGTGTGGCCTCGGGAATATGAAAGGCATCTATAGTAGCGGAGGTTCGGTCGCAAACCTGGTCGGGCTCGGCGCGGCGCGGCAATACGCGTTTGAAAAATTAGGTCACGATCCGGCGCGCGATGGTGTCAACCGGACGGTTAGCGTATATGCAAGCAGTGAGTGTCATCATACGATACAGCGGGCCGGAGGCGTTCTTGGTATCGGGCGGCGCGCGATAAAGCCGATTGCCTGTGACGAACTGGGCCGCATGCGTGTCGATGCATTGCAGGCTGCCATAGACCAGGATTTGCGTGATGAAATTTTGCCGATGGCAATCGTCGCCAATGCGGGTACTACCAACAGGGGTGCGATCGACCCGCTCAAGAGCATTGGCGAAATTGCGCAGGGGCACGGTATCTGGCTGCATGTGGATGGGGCCTATGGATTACCGGGTATCCTGGATGAGCGTCTGAGCCATTTTTACGAGGGCCTCGAACTGGTCGATTCGATCATCGTGGACCCGCATAAATGGCTGGGGGCGTCGATCGGAGTAGCCGCGACTTTTGTAAATGATCGTAATCTGCTAGAACGCGCCTTCACCCAGGAGCCTGCCGATTACCTGGAGGGTTCAGTCGATGATATCGTAACGGAGAATGCTCAACTTGAACATTCACTGGATGATTTCGGAATTCGCTATTTTAACTATGGCGTCGAGCTGAGCGCGCCCTGCCGGGGCATTGTCGTCTGGGCCCTTATCCGGGAGATCGGGGTCGAGGGAATGCGCGAGCGAATCGTGCGCCACAATGATATGGCCCGTGAGCTTGCCGAATTTTGCAAGCAGCATCCGCGGCTTGAACTATTACTGGAGCCAACTTTGTCGGTTTGCTGTTTTCGTTATGTTGCGCCGGAAATAGGTGATCTGGATCGACTCAACCAGAAAATACACCGACGCCTGGTGCGGGAGAACGTATACATGCCAAGCACGACGCGGATCAACGGGCAACTGGCCCTGCGCCCCTGTTTTCTCGGCGCACGTGCCGATCATCCCCAGGTCGATGGTTTGATTCAGGCCGTCATCAGGATCGGGGACGCCCTGGTTGCCGAACAGGCTTAGGTGTCGTTAGCGCTTTACTTTTGTTGACCGCAATTTTCTCTTTGATATCTGCACCACGAAACCTAATAATTGCGCCTTTTTAGCGCCACAACCGGAAACCCGATGTCCCATTCTGTGAAACTGTTCGAACCGCTGACGATACGTGGCACCAGGCTACCGAACCGTATCGTGGTCTCACCCCTGTGCCAGTACTGTGCCTCGGACGGGCTTGCCCAACCCTGGCATTTCGCACACCTGAGTACCTTCGCGAGGGGTAAGGCGGGGCTGGTTTTCACCGAGGCAGCCGCGGTCGAGGCGCGCGGTCGCATCACGCCGCAGTGCCTGGGTATCTGGACCGACGAACAGGCGCAGGCGTTGGAGCCGATCGTCGCGTTTATCGAATCGATGGGCTGCGTGCCCGGCATGCAGCTCGCACATGCCGGGCGCAAGGGTTCGACCCGTCCGCCTTTTTCGCCCAGGGGTCCGATTCCACTCAACGATGAAGATAGCGCCGTGGCGGGCGCACCCTGGCAAACGGTGGCGCCATCGCCGTTACCGGTGGTCGAAGGCTGGCATGTGCCGGATGCGCTCGACGATACCGGTTTGCTGGAAGTGAAACAGGCTTTTGTCGAAGCCACCAAAAGGGCAGTTGCGGTCGGATTTCGGGCACTTGAACTTCACATGGCGCATGGCTACCTGTTGCACAGCTTTCTATCGCCGCTGGGCAATGAGCGCAGCGATGCCTATGGTGGGGATATCGAGGGGCGTATGCGCTTCCCGCTTGAAGTGGCCGCGGCGGTGCGTGCGGCGATGCCGGATGACCTGCCGCTATTTACCCGCATCTCGGCGATCGACGGCAGGGAAGGTGGCTGGAGCATCGAGGATTCTGTTGTGTTTGGCAGGCGCCTGGCTGAAGCGGGTGTTGACGTCGTCGATTGCTCCTCGGGCGGTATCGGCGGTGCACCCCGTTTCCGCAGTGACGATAGCGGCAAGCCCCTGACCGCGGGTTCGGCGCGCGAACCGGGATTCCAGGTGCCGTTCTCGCGTCGGCTGCGCGACGACGCCGGCATCAAGACAATGGCGGTGGGTGTTATCATCGATCCCCACCAGGCCGAAGAAATTCTGCAAAGTGGCGGAGCCGACCTGGTGGCACTGGGTCGGGAGCTGATGTATGACCCATTCTGGCCGCTGCATGCTGCCGAGGCGCTCGGCGTCGATCCTGATTACCAGATGTGGCCCGAGCAATACGCGTGGGCGGTGGATCGGCGGGCCCAGATCAAGGCGCTGAATCAGGGTGATTCGTAGCGTCGGGTGTTAGCAACTTCTAACAGGATTGCTTTGCCGATGTTTTTAATTCGACCAGCGAATAATTAGCAGCTGCGAAATTGTCTGTTAACATAGCGCTTTTTCAGGTTTCCCGGTGACGATATGGCCCGCAGCGATTTCACTATTGGCAGTTTATTACTCGTGGGTGAGCTGGCTGCAGTCGGATGTCGCGATGGTCTACAAGGCGGCCACCGGCATCGTGCTGTTAATTGGCTGGGTCATGTTCCTGCGCGCGACCTGGCGTTCACTGGGTCCCATCGGCACGGCGCTGGCGGCAGCGTTTTTCGGTATCCTCATCTGGCTGTTTATCGAGTGGGGATTTTTTGCGCTCGATGATACCGTCGTGATTCAGTGGGTGATGCTGTTCGTGCTGACCGGTGTGCTGGCCGTCGGCATGTCCTGGTCACATGTGCGCCGCAAGCTGTCGGGGCAGTACGACACCGATGAGATCGAGGGCTAGCGCCCAATCCGTTAACCGCGCTGTACCGGTATTTTGATGTCGTCCCGGGCCGAAACCGTCATCCTCCTGCATGGGCTGCTGCGCACGGACCGGTCGATGCATAAGCTCGAAAAAGCCTTGCGCAAGCATGGCTACTCGGTACAGAACGTCGATTACGGATCAACCCGTAAAAATATCGAGGCGCTGGCAACGGAAGCGATCGGCCCGGCACTGGCAGCCTGTCCGGCAGGGCACCGGGTACACTTCGTGACGCATTCGATGGGTGGTATCCTGGTGCGGCAGTACCTGAAGCACCACGATATCGATAACCTGGGACGGGTGGTCATGCTGGGTCCCCCCAACAAGGGCAGTGAGGTTGTCGACAAGATGCGCGATTTCCCCGGGTTTTATTTTTTTCATGGTGATGCCGGGCTGGAACTTGGCACCGGTGCCACCAGTGTTCCCAACAAGCTGGGGCAGGCAAATTTTGATCTCGGCATTATTGCGGGCACGCGTAGTGTCGACTTCATCATGTCGCGCATGATTCCGGGGGTCAACGATGGCAGGGTATCGGTCGAGAATACCAAGCTCGAGGGTATGCGTGACCACCTGGAAATGGAGGTGACACACACCTTCATGATGCGAAATCGCAAGGTCATCGACCAGGTTATACATTACCTCGAAACCGGCAAGTTCATGCGCGACAGCTAGTGCAAAATGAGCGCCGGTATTACGCCACGGAAAAGGGGTGGGGCGGCTATTATGATGTGCTGGTGATCCTGGATTCCCGTGTCAGTCCTGCGGCGTTTGATTTTCAGGATCGAATCCAGTGGCCGAACTGGGAACGCTTGCGTTAATTGTAGTTGCTTTAAACAACCGGGTTACGGTCTTTTGACCCGGTGTCTTTTCAGAAAACTGTCAATTTTAGTGGCTGCCTGCTGACCGATTACCTTATTTCGAACCTCGGTCAAGAGCGCGAACCTGGCCATTTCGGTCCAGTGGTAGACCTCCCTGTTCTCGAGTTCTTCGATAAGCTCAAGCGATGCTTTAGCCAGATGTCTCTCCCTGCGGCTAAAATGAGGATCTTCAATAATCCTGGTCAAACTGCGTTTAACATCAATCATCGCTTCTCCGAGGCAGGCCCCCGCTAATCATGTCCGGTTTGGTATTACTCCGTTTTTTCTGAACAGACAATAATGCCATGCCAGTTAGTCAATATAGTTGATTTGCAGCAACTTTGTTGGTGCGAATACACCGATGCCTGCGGAACCGGTTTCTTCTACCAGGGACAGGAAGCACCCGGATTGAGCCCGTGGATGAGCCCGAAGAGACCGATTTCTATTAGCACTCGCAAAACTGCAGGTTATATTTTTTATTCGCTGATTTGCTTCAATGCCGCAATACGTTCGTCCAGCGGTGGATGGGTCATGAACAGACGCTTGATCCCGGATCCAAGGCCTCCATTGATGCCGAAAGCCGCCAGCTGGTCGGGTAGATGTGGTTGCCCGGCGGTGGTTTTCAATCGCTCCAGCGCAGCGATCATTTTTGGCCGGCCGGCCAGCCGTGCCCCGCCATCATCGGCGCGAAACTCCCGTCGACGGCTGAACCACATGACAATGATGCTTGCCAGTATACCCAGCAGAATTTCGGCAATGATCGCGGTAATCCAGAATGCCGGCCCGTGGCCACGTTCCACTTTGAAAATAACGCGATCAACGAGGTGGCCGATCACCCGCGACAAAAAGATCACGAAGGTATTAACCACTCCCTGAATCAGGGCCAGCGTTACCATGTCTCCGTTAGCCACGTGGCTGACTTCATGCCCGAGCACGGCTTCCGCTTCGTCTTTATTCATGCCGTTCAGCAGTCCGGTGCTTACTGCCACGAGGGCGTTATTGCGCGACATTCCGGTAGCGAAGGCGTTGATATCCGGGCTGTCATAGATTGCGACCTCGGGCATACCGATACCGGCGAGCTCGGCCTGGCGTCTTACCGTGGCCTGCAACCAGTTTTCCGTGGCGTCGCGCGGAGACTCGATGACCCGTGCGCCGGTGAAGCGTTTTGCAGTCCATTTCGACAGGGCCAGCGATATAAACGAACCGCCGAAGCCGAACACCGCGGCAAATACCAGCAAGCTGTTAACGTCGAGCCCGACACCCTGTTCGTCCAGGATTCTCTCGAAGCCCAGGATTCTCAGCGTAATGCCGAGCACTAGCACGATGGCAATATTGGTTGCTAGAAATAACGCGATGCGCTTCATTGAATTCTCCGCTGTTACCCCGCTTATCAGCAAGATGGGTATCAATGCAGGCGGATTCAAGCTGCCTAATGGTTGAGGTGCAAACCTGCTGGGATGGTGACTGGCTCACGGCCTGAAAAAGCCGAACGCCAAACCGCAACAGATCTCGATTGTTCCCTGTTGCGCGAAAGGGTATGTATCGGCGAGGCTTACCGGTGCTTATGCGCGTACATCAGTTGGTCCCCGGCATTCAATAATTCGCCGATTGACGTATGTACGTCAGGATTGAATTCTACGATACCGTGGGAAAAGCCGATCGGGTAATCCAGATTTTCTTTCATTCCGCGTTCTTCCAGCCCGCTTTTAAATCTGCCGACAATAGACTCGGCTATTTTTTTGCCGGCATCTGCAAATAAAATGACGAATTCGTCACCGCTGATCCTCGCAATGACATCAGAATCCCGGGAGATCCTTTTCATGTTCTCGGCGAAAATGGACAAGGCGCGATCGCCTTCCGTATGGCCATAGGTGTCGTTGATTTGTTTAAACTTATCGATATCAAGGTAGACCAGTGACACTGGCAGTTTTTGACGCTCGCAAAGCTTCAGTTCCTGTTCAGCGAGAATCCTGAAACCCCTCCGGTTTGGGATATTAGTCAACTCGTCAACGGTCGCCAGTTGAGTCAGTTCGATTTCACGCTCGACCATGGCGGCGAGATCCTGCAGAACCATCCGATCGTTTTTGCTGAATCCCTTGGGCTCGCGATCAATCAGGCAAATCGTACCGAGCTTGCTGCCGTTCAAAGCAGTTAACGGGCAGCCCGCATAGAAGCGAATATTCGGGTTTTCCAGAACCAGCGGGTTATCTGCGAAGCGCTTGTCCGACAGCGCATCGTTGACGACAAATATATCGTCGCCGAGTATGGCATGGCCGCAAAACGAAATTTCCCGTGGCGTTTCTGTTGCCTCAAGCCCGACCGAGGATTTGAACCACTGCCGGTTCTCGTCAACCAGGCTGACCAGAGCAATCGGCACGTCGAACATTCGATTTGCGATGCGCGTCAGACGGTCGAAGCGTTCTTCGGCCGGCGTATCGAGAATATCGAGCGATCTGAGGACCTTGAGACGTTCTACTTCGTCTTGCGGTATAGCGGGCTTTTGCATAAATGTGATCCCGGTCGATGAGTGGAGGCATCGCCCTGGCTGGATTACTTGATATAGATACTAGCAGAAAAATTTCACATCACCGTGACACTGCAGGGGAGAGCAACTCTGTCCGGCCTGATCGGCGTAATCGGAAGATTGAAGGTCGTTAAAAACAACAACCGTTAGCTGTAAACCAGGGCTGAATTTGGTCGGTCCGTGACAGGACCCGGGTTGCTTACGTTTTCGTAAGCCTGGTGGGGCGAAACGATTACCTGACCTGTGAAAGCTATAGGTTTCCGGGTGCTGTATTACAACCTGAATGCCACGAAATAGCGCGCTGAATCCTGGTAGCTCGCGCCGGCGCTGCTGGCGCTGGAACCATCCATCAGCGCCGCAGTCAGGTCGGATTGAATGCGACCGCTGGAAGGTATCTTGTCGTCGATGCGGCCCTCCAGTATTTTGGCCACCGGACCGTCTGTCGAACCGAAAATAAGTGCGTGGCCGATCATTAGAAGTGAGCCGTCACGCAGGCCTATTTTCCCGCCGAAGGCATTGATGGGTTGAGAATCGTCGTCTCCACTGCCATTCAACAAGTTTGCTGCACGCAAATGCTTCCAGATATTGGCGCTCTCGGAATTTGCTGAAACCAGCCAGTTGCCGCCCGATTGAAGTTTAAATTCCTTGCCCGCCGGTCATGGCAAAACAAGGGACACTTTTTCGGCTTCGACATAACTCGCGTCATTCAGGCGACCGGCGATGCGCGCATATTTCTGCAGCTTGCCCACCGCTCGCTGACGCTGTCCTTTTGTCAGCCAGGCGCTGATGTCTTCGAGCGCGGCCGCGTAGGCCTGCCAGTAGGATCGACGCGCGGGTTCGAAAGCGCGCGCGTAGTCTGTTGTTGGATCCAGTAAAATGGTCTTCAGCTGCTGCCGGGTTATTCCAGCTTCGGTCGCCTCACTCAATGCTTTTACCAGTGCCTGCTGGCGGGCTTCCCGGAAGTTGATCCAGGGTTCGTAAAAATCGGGCATCTGCTGCAGCCTGGCCATGATTTTTACTTCCTGATCCTCC
>CALZHS010000189.1 GCA_945787265.1 uncultured Gammaproteobacteria bacterium
CCCGCGATGGAAACGATCAGCAGGGCCCATATAACCGGTTTCGATTTTATCCAGGTCATGGTCCATGCATTTTCGAGGCCCCCGCTGAGGCGTGGAAAGGTAGCCAGCAGCTCGCGTGTTCCGAGAACCGCGGGCAATACCGTGGCAAAGGGCAAAGTTGCCTGCCAGAAATAGTCCCACGACCCAAGCCTGTCAACACCAATGTAGAACCAGTTCTGAACGAAGCGGTTCAAGTACTCGAAGAACCACCAGAAGATGGCACTGAGGGGAACCAGCGCCAGAAAATACTCCGCTCGATGCGTCAACATGCATCGGCCGGTGCGCCGCCAAGTCAACGCGTTTACGATCACGATGTAACCTAGCCAGAGCATACTGAACGTAAATGCCTGGACAGGTACAAACCATGGAAACCTGTTCCACGCCAGCAGCCAGACCACGGCGAGCCAGGCAACGGCGAGCCAACCCCACCAGGGAAAGTACGCAGCGTTCACCGGATTTTCCCCGCTGCTCACCCGGTGTCGAACGACCCGACTGAGAAAAGGAAAAACCGTAATAACGATGAACAACGTTATTGCCGCGAATGCCCACCACGAAAAACCGGCATGGACGACGTACACGGTTCGTGGCGGGAACTCCAGGTAAGGGTCTAGCGGTTTGTCGGCCAGCATGATGCCCGCGAGCGGGAGCCCGATCAACATCAGAGCCAGCGGGACAAGCAGTATCAGAAATCGCATTCAGAACCGGTGTTCATGAATGGGGAGATGCTATCAGTATTCTCCCCCGGGGACAGAACAGCAAGCCTGCCTGAAGGTTTATCCTTTGCCATCGATAGTCGAAATGGATTCGAGGAGCCGAATATTATCATATGCCGAGCCTGGCGAGTGATCGTTGGGCCTGCACCCGAGCGTGTATTCATGGCCGAAAAACCGAGACCAGAATCGTCCAATCACATCCTTGCAGGCCTGCCGGAAATGAACATTTTCGAATTCGTTTGTTTAATTGATTACAATTAGGAGATTGAAGCCGGTTATAATCGACCATGCAACCTTTTCTATCATGACTTTAACGTAATCAATTAGCGGGAGCTTGGAATTGAATCAACGTCGCAGGCTCGTTTTAATGCCAGGGCTCGATGGCACCGGAAAGCTGTATGCGCCGCTCGTTCCATATCTCGAGCCGCACTTCGCGTTGACCTTCGTGACCTATCCCGATCTTGACTCATTTGAGGATTATATTCTTTGTGCGCAGAATCAGCTCCCGGCGGAGCCTGACTTTTCCCTGCTTGCCGAATCATTTTCAGGTCCCGTCGCTATGTCCCTGATGGTACAACAGCCTGGAGAGATCGGGCCATCGATACTGGCCTCGACTTTTGCGCGTTCACCGCTAGCAACATTGACACGCATGGCAAGCTCCGTACCCGGGCATATTTTTTCAATCGGGGCCTTGAACGATTTCTGCATGGATGTCTACGCCAGCGACGAGG
Organism: uncultured Gammaproteobacteria bacterium; assembly: GCA_945787265.1. Lineage (GTDB taxonomy): Bacteria > Pseudomonadota > Gammaproteobacteria. The sequence continues at coordinate 1,484 of CALZHS010000189.1, forward strand.
AAGACAATTCCGAAACCCAGCCGCTACCGTTGAACGTGACCGAGCAAATAGACGGTGCGCTGTTGAAACACCGGATTTCAGTTTTTAGTCGAATCGATGTTTCGGCATTACTGCCGAACATTCAGACACCTATTCTGCATTTGCATGGGCGGCGGGATCGAATCGTTTCCGAAAATGATGCGCAAATGATTGAGAATAATCTGCCCAATGTTGAGCGGGTCGATATCGATGCGCCACATTTGTTACTGCAGACGCAACCACAACGGTGTAGCGAGCTGATTTTCAAGCACGTTTACCCGGAAAGTTAAACAACTGTCGCAGTCAGAAAGGGGAACGGTAGCTTTTTCCAGTACCTGCTTCGGGCTCAGCCGCTACCGAGCAAAACTGATTTAAGGTCCCGGAATTCTCATTTGCCTCTAGCCGCCAAATTGTTGCTCTCGCTGGCGAATCACGGCGCTTAAAACTTCATTATAGGGTGTTGGCACACCGAGCTGTTTACCCAGCTCGACCGCCATGCCGTTGATCGCGTCGATTTCACTGGCCCGTTTTGCATGGTGATCCAGCAACATCGATGGTCGGGCGTTCGGCATCTTGTTGCCGAAAGCCGCTACATATTCGAGCGGATTATCAAAGCTAAAGGCGATATTTTTTGCTTTCCCGAGCGCATAGACTTCAAGCGCGCAGCCCTGTGCAATGGCCCAGGCCGCTGGATCCGCCATCAGCTCGCCCAGCGTGTAATCGAACACGGTGCAGGGGCCGCTGAAGGCGACATTGCAGATGTACTTGCCCCAGATAAGCTGGTCGATATCCTCGAATGCTTTCGCGTTGAAACCGGCTTGCTGCCAAACCCCGGTTATACGCTGCAGCCGTTCCGTCATGCCACCGTTCATTTCGCCGACACGAATCAGGTTCATCGCGTTGTGATGCACGTGGCCCGGGCCCTTCATCGATGCACCGAAGCCGTCGGCGACGCCAAGCAGCACCCGGTCGGTGTCCATGTACTGGGCGATCCGTTCGCCGGCACCGAGCCCGTTTTGAATCGTGATGACCATTGAATCCGCACCCATTAACGGCGCAATCATCTCCGCCGCGGGACCGACCCCGGAAGCCTTGGTCGCCAGAACGTAAAGCTCGCATTCACCAACATCGGCTGCATTGCTGGTGGCATTGATACCCTGCACTACGCGATCCCCGCTTGCACCCTCGACGCGCAGACCATCCCGGTTGATGGCATCGACGTGTTCCCGCCAGATATCGACTGCCCAGACATCGTGCCCGGCCTCGGCCATGAGTCCTGCATATACCGAGCCCATCGCACCGACTCCGAAGATCGCTATTTTCACTCTGCCCCCATTTCTGTTCGCGGTAAACGAATATCAAATTTCTGTCGCAACTCCGCGTCCAGCTCCGCGGATAAATGCGCCGGATAATGGGTCTGCAATATCTCGCGGGTGCGCTGGCGCGCAATTTCACGGATATCCTTACTGCCGCCTGCCGTCCATTCATCGATACTGCGTCGATCTGCAATCTGCGGATAGACGAAATCGGATTGCATGCGCTGCAGCGTCTCGGCCTGTCCGAGAAAGTGCCCCTCACCATGGGCTACTTCGTCGATCGCGGTCAGTGCGAGGGTCTCGTCGCTGACTTCGATGGCGGTCAGGGATTTCATGATGCTGCCGAGCATGTCGTTGTCGATGACGTAACTCTCCAGCGCACAGCCCATCAGGCTCGCCTGCATGCCGCCGGCCTGGGTAATCAGGTTGGAACCCGCCTGCGCCGCGAGCGTCACCGTCAGGCTTTTCTCGTAACCGCTTTGCGCATCGGCGATCTTGCTGTCGGTCGCACCAGCAATGGTCGAGTTGGGCAGTCCGTAGTAATTCGCCATCTGCGCACTGGCCGCCATCGCGATCGCTCCCTCGGGGCTGCCGCCGCTCATCGCACCGGTGCGCAGGTCGGTCAGCATCGGGCGGGTGCCGAAGATTACTTTCGCCTCGGGATTTAACAACCATGCAAAGATCATCCCGGACAGCGTTTCGGCGATAGTTTGTGCAATCGTGCCCGCCATGGTAACCGGACTCGACGCGCCCATCTGGCCGAAGGTATTGGAATGCAGCGGGATGCCGTAGCGCACCGCCTCGGCGGCAATTTCGCAGGACTCGGCATCGAAGCGCAGCGGCGGCACCGGCAGGTTGCAGTTCATCGACAAAAACGGCCGTTCCAGGAAAGCTTCACGCGAGCCTGCGATGGTGTAACACATTTCGGCAATTTGCTCGACCTGCGCCGCCTCGGAGGCCGCTACAAACACGTGCTTAGCAGTGCCGGCGAGACAAGCGTAGGCGGTATTGATATCGAGGCTGCGCGGATCGGGCATGTCGCGCGCCACCAGCGAGCGGCTGAAAAAGTGCAGGTGTTCGAGGCTGTCAACCACGCGTGCAGCATCGTAAAGATCGCGCAAGGTCGACTCGCGGTACTGCTGGGTTTCGAGATCCAGTATCAGCGGCGCGGCGCCGCCAGAACCGACATGCACGCGCGCAACACCGAGCTGCATGTCGTACTCCGAATCTTGTCCACAGAGGGTGAAATCGCGGGATAGCCCGTTGAGCGCATTTTCGATCAATGCCGGTGAAAAGTGCAGACGACCCTCGGCATCGAGACTGCCGCCCGCACGGGTGACCTGTTCGATGACGATTTCGGGGGCTTCGGCCATGCCGACATCGGCAAGGATGGAACGCACCGCCTGGTCGATTTTAGGCAGATCGGATGGATTGAGCGGCTGGTAGCGCCCGCCGATGATACCACTCAAGTGCCGGCGTGCCGGACTCGCGGCGGATGGGCCGGAAGCGCGACGGCGACGCTTGCGTTTGGCACGGGCGCCAGATTCAGGCTCGGACATTAATAAAGCTCAGGCAGTTTGTCGGCGATGTTTGCGCTTGCGCTCTTTTTGCGTTTGCAGCGATTCGCGGCTACCGTCGTGCCAGCTGCCGAACAGCTTGTCGAAAGGCGTGATCGTGTTACCGTAATTGAAATTGAAATACTGGTGGTGCAATTGGTGGTACCAGTCGCCGGTGCTGATCTTGAATCCACCCTTGAGCTTGATGAAATCGAATCCAGAGTGCGACGACGCCGGGCCGATGCCCTGGAACAGGCCGGTTAAGACAATGACGACCGGGTGCACCGGCACCAACCACCACAACACGAACACGCTAAAATAAATCGAATGTTCCAGTGGATGCATCGAGATCCCGGTCCACGGAATGGTATTAATGTTACGGTGATGCAACTCGTGGACGACCTTGTAAACCGGTTGGTAATGCATTAAACGGTGTACGAAATAAAAATGCAGCGTACTCCAGAAGAACACTGCAAGCAGCATTGGCGTAAATCCAGTAAGTCACGGCCTCGTAGGCAGTCCAGAAAGTTACGCCCGATGCAATGCTCCAGAACATATTGTCGCGCACCTGATGGCCCCATAGAAATTTCGGATTGCCGGTGGCCGGCCACTTGTCATCGAACTTGTATTCCTTGTGCTGGCCGCGATGCAGGTAAAACCACCAGTGCAGGCCGCCAGCTACGAGCGTCAGCAGCGCCGCGTTGCGCAGCCACAACAAGCCGATCCAGCCGGGCTCAAACTCGGCCATGGTCGCAAGCGGCGGCGTCATGTAATACCAGGTGACAAACGCGAGACCGATAAAAAAATAACCCCACGGAAACAGCAAATCGTAGAACAGGTAGCGCAACGCACCGAACGGGCGTGGTGGCCAGGCATACAGCAGCGGCAGGCCAATGAGTTTATCCGGTTGATAGGTGCCGGTTGCGTTATAGGGATTCAAAGCCATTAACATCACCCCTTGCAGCATTAATCCTGTGATTCTAGCGCTGTCTTCGACTACCGGTAAAGCTTAAAATGCATCATGCGATATGCCGTTTGCAGAACAGCTTTCGATTGGGCTCGCGCATAAAGCCCCTTATAATCCACATATCCCCAACCTGCACAGATGATAATGCCTTATACCACGATCGAATTAGTCCGCGAGGGCCCAGTCGCCATTATCAGCCTCAACCGTCCGAAAAAGCTCAATGCAATCAACGCGACCATGATCGAAGAAATTAACCGTGCGCTCGATGACATTGAAGCTAATGACTCGATCCTTGCGATCGTCGTACACGGTAACGGGCGTGCGTTCTGTTCGGGTTTCGACCTGCAGGCGGGTGTCGCGGCTAATCGCAGCACCGAGGCCGAATGGCGCGCGGCGATCGATGCCGACCTCGAGTTGATCATGCGTTTCTGGCATAGCAGCAAACCGACGATTGCCGCGGTGCACGGTTACGCACTGGCCGGCGGCTTTGAAATTGCACTCGCCTGCGATATGACCGTCTGTGATTCGACCAGCCGGTTCGGCGAACCCGAATTGCGTTTCGGCAGCAGTATCGTCGCACTGTTGCTGCCCTGGTACGTCAATCCCAAGCGCGCCAAGAAAATGCTGCTCACCGGGCAGGATCGAATGAGCGCTGACGAAGCCTTGCAGCATGGTATCGTCAACGAGATCGTTGCTGACGGTGAAGCGCTGGCGCGTGGCCTGGCGCTCGCGCGCGAAGTCGCGCTGATGGATCCCGACTCGGTCAGCATGACCAGGCAGGCCATTAACCAGACTTACGAAATCATGGGTCTCGGCAAATCGCTGCGCATGGGTGCCGACACCTCGGTCAAGATCGAAACACTCGAGACCGAATTACGCAAACAGTTCAACCAGATACTGCGCAGCGAGGGCATGAAAGCCGCCCTGGCATGGCGCGAGGCAAGACTGAATCAAGATGACTAGGCACAACCTCGACCCGCTGTTGCAGCCGGCCAGCATCGCGCTGGTCGGTGCCTCGGACAAGGACGGCAGTCCGGGCCAGGTGCTTGCGGCCATGGTGATTAATTCTGAATATGCCGGGGCGGTCTACCCGGTCAATCCAAATTACCAGCAGATACTCGGTCAACCCTGTTACCCCTATCTCGAGTCGTTACCGGAGACGGTCGATCATGTCGTGATCGCGCTCGGCAACCAGCACCTCGAAAGTGCACTCGAAGCGACTAT
>CALZHS010000190.1 GCA_945787265.1 uncultured Gammaproteobacteria bacterium
TGCCTGGGATTATGATGCTCCGCTTCAAACAGCATCAGCATGAAACTTGAAACCGAGTTGTATCCGGGCATAACACCGACGATCTGCAGTGCCGAGCGAACGCGATCACCGGTGGTATAAACCGCACCCGCGATAGCACCATCCGCATCGTTGGCGCGCAGCATCAGGTCGGCGAAACACAGCGGATCCAGCGCCTGCTGCTGCGCCTGTTCGAGCGTCATGCCCTTGTGCTTACGCAGGCGCCAAAGTTCCTTACTATATCTTTGGTGGTATTGTGAAGCGCCTGGATCTTCGATTCTAATACCGTTTAAATTAAAACCAGACGCTTTGGCCTGGTCGTGGATCGTAGCCTCGTTACCAACGAGAATGCAGTTTGCGATTCCGTTCGCGGTGGCTCGTTGTGCGGCCTCGATAATGCGTTTGTCCTCGCCTTCGGCGAGCACGATCGTTTGCCGATGGGTTTGAGCCTTGCGGATGATGGAATCCAGAAATTGCATGGTCTAATCGAATATTTGCATGGTCAGGGAAGGACAAGTGCAGCAGAATGATGCACACATAAGGAAGAGGTGTCTACGGAGAACTGCTTGAAGCGGCCTTGGTATACAATATACCAAGGCTTCGTTATAGTGCGGTCGGCTGATTCCAGAAGTCACAGAGAATAAATTGAACCAACCCGGGGCGACAAAAACATGAGGATCGCAATACCTGCAGAAATTCATCGCGGTGAAAAGCGCGTGGCTACCTCACCTGAGGTAGTTCGAAAGCTGATTGCGGCTGGATTCGAAGTCACGGTCGAAACAGGCGCGGGCGCGGGCGCAAATTTTAGCGACGACGTCTTTCTCGGAGTGGGTGCCGCAATAGCAGATGACGCCGAGTCTGCCTGGGCAGCGGGTGACCTGGTCCTCAAGGTCCGACCGCCGGAATATAATGAGGCACTTGGCCGTCACGAAACTCAACTGATGTCCGAGGGCGCCTGCCTGATCAGTTTTATCTGGCCCGCACAAAACGAAGACCTGCTAAAGCATCTCACTGCCAAGAAGGCGACGGCGCTCGCGATGGACAGCATCCCGCGTATCTCGCGGGCACAAAAACTCGACGCGTTAAGTTCGATGGCGAATATTGCCGGTTACCGTGCCGTGATCGAGGCTTCGCATCATTTTGGCCGTTTTTTTGCCGGCCAGATTACCGCCGCCGGTAAAGTTGATCCTGCCAAAGTGCTCGTAATCGGGGCAGGCGTAGCAGGGCTTGCCGCGATCGGCACCGCCAAATCCCTGGGTGCAATCGTGCGCGCCTTCGATACCCGTCCCGAGGTCAAGGACCAGATCCAGAGCATGGATGCCGAGTTTCTCGAACTCGATTTTGAAGAGGATGGTTCGGGCACAGGTGGCTATGCCAAGGCTATGAGCAAGGAGTTCATCGAAGCCGAAATGGAGTTGTTTGCCGAGCAGGCGCGTGAGGTCGATATCATCATCACAACCGCGTTGATCCCGGGCAAACCGGCTCCCAAGCTGATCACCAATGCGATGGTGTTAAGCATGGCGGACGGAAGCGTTATTGTCGACCTCGCGGCCGAGCAAGGTGGTAACTGTGAGGAAACAGTGCCTGGCAAGGTAGTAACTCGATACGGGGTACATATCATCGGTTATACCGATCTAACCAGTCGACTGGCTACCCAGGCAAGTCAACTCTACGCGACCAACATCTATAACCTGATCATGGAGATGTGCCCGGAGAAGGACGGCAACATCGTCGTCGATATGGAAGACGATGTTATTCGCGGCGCTACCGTCGTCAACCAGGGCGAAATCACGTGGCCGCCGCCGGCGATCGCGGTTAGTGCAGAACGCAAGCCAAGTTTTGGTGGCCAGGCGTTCAAACCCGAAGATCGGGCTGACGGGGACAAGGCCCCGGGGGCTGCATTAAAAACGTCGGAAATCTCCCGTTTCGCCCGCAGCGTCTGGTTGCCGATGATACTGGGTGGACTGGCACTATTCGGCCTCGGCCAGGTGGCTCCGCCGTCTTTCATGGCGCATTTCACGGTGTTCGTGTTGTCGTGTTTTATCGGCTACATGGTGATCTGGAACGTCAGCCCCAGTTTGCACACCCCGCTGATGAGCGTCACCAACGCAATCAGCAGTATCATCATACTGGGTGCATTGACGCAGATATCGAGTACCGACGGTCTGATTTATGTGCTGGCCGGAATCGCGGTGTTTATTACCTGCATTAATATCGTGGGTGGATTTTCGGTAACGCAGCGCATGCTGCAGATGTTCCGGGGATAAGCGTTATGTCTTCCAGCCTGATTACGGTCTCTTATCTCGCCTCCGCGGCGCTGTTCATCCTGGCGCTGGGTGGGCTGAGTACCAACGATACCGCCCGCCGTGGCAACCTGTTCGGTATGATCGGCATGGCTATTGCGGTGTTGGTCACGGTCATCGCTTTCGTCAATCGCAACTTTGAAATACTGGTGGCGCTGATGGTGGCCGGTGGGGTTATCGGTTTCGTGCTGTCGCGCCGGGTGCAGATGACGCAAATGCCGGAGCTGGTCGCCATATTGCACAGCCTGGTGGGCCTGGCCGCGGTTTTGATTGGCTTTGCCACCTTCCTCGAACCCGCGATCGAATACGTCGGCGTCGAGAAAACCATCCATGAAATTGAAATCTATATCGGGATCTGTATCGGTGCGCTGACCTTTACCGGTTCGGTCATCGCCTACGGCAAACTCAGCGGTATGATTGGTGGTGCGCCGATGATGTTGCCAGCCCGTCACTGGCTCAACCTGGCGCTGTTCATTGCCGTGGTCGTGATTGCGGTGCGCTTCGTCGGTGAACCCGATCATGACCAGGCCATGCTGCTGTTGCTGGCGATGACGGTGATCGCGTTGCTGTTTGGCATTCACATGGTGGCTGCCATCGGCGGCGCCGATATGCCGGTCGTCATCTCGATGTTGAACAGCTATTCCGGTTGGGCTGCCGCCGCTACCGGCTTCATGCTGTCGAACGATTTGCTGATCGTGACCGGTGCGCTGGTGGGCAGCAGTGGCGCGATCCTGAGTTACATCATGTGCCGGGCGATGAATCGTCATTTCATCAGCGTCATCGCCGGTGGTTTCGGCACCTCGGGGGGTTCATCCGCCGGTCCCAGTTTCGAGGGCGAAGTGCAGACCATCGATATCCCGGCAATGGCAGAACTCCTCAATGGTGCCAAACAGGTCATGATAATTCCCGGTTACGGCATGGCCACGGCACAGGCGCAGCACGCGGTTGCCGACATCACCAGGACCCTGATCAACAAGGGAATCAAGGTGCGCTTCGGCATCCATCCCGTAGCAGGGCGCATGCCCGGTCACATGAACGTGCTGCTGGCCGAAGCGAAGGTGCCCTACGATATCGTGTTTGAAATGGACGAGATCAACGACGATTTCCCCGACATCGACGTCTCGATCGTGGTGGGCGCCAACGATACGGTTAACCCGCTGGCGCAGGAAGACGTCGACAGCCCGATCTCGGGTATGCCCGTGCTGGAGGTCTGGAAAGGTCGCACTACCGTCGTGCTCAAGCGCGGCATGGCGGCCGGCTACGCCGGGGTTGACAACCCGCTGTTCGTCAAGGAAAACACGCGCATGCTGTTTGGCGACGCGCGCGCAAGCCTCGAGTCACTCGCGCAGGCGCTCTGACAATCATCGTGCGGCCTGACCGATACGTCGGACCACCGCAATCCATTCCAACCACACCTTCGAAATTAACCCGGAAAATCCTTAGGGCTTCCCGGCTCGCTTTTTAAGTAGCCGTTGCAATGGATTCCGGCATGCGCCGGAATGACGGGGGGGGTCGCCGGAATGACGAAAAAGCTCGCGGGGATTGTGAGCCAGTTCACAATACTGATTAGTTGTTGTCTCTAACTGCCTGAAATCTGGGTGATTTACCCTGTTTGGGTGATTCGGGTATTCAGCCAGGGCCCTAGTATTTCATCAGGCACCGGTTTAATCGATTTTTGCGCTGGTAATGAAGCACTAGCTAACGCAAAGGATTATCCGGTGCTGATACGGTCCCTGGTATGGTTGTTCGGCTCAATGCTACAAGGTTTCATCGGCAAGAGCGGAGGTACCAGGATCCAGGCCGTCCGAGCCCGAAGATTAAGCAGCCCGAGAGGCTGCTTCTTTTTTGCCGGGTTCCTCAGAATCTTACGGGGTAATCCTGATACAGGCTCCACGGCGCCCGCAGGGAAATCGATCAATCGACCGAAACGGTACGCTCGCTGGCCCAGTGACGCAGCGCGGCCAGCTTCTCCGCCATGACGACCGACAGTGGCCGGGTGCGTTCAATTTCTGCGACCAGGTTCGCGTTATCGAGCGTACCACCGCCGGAGGCATAGACCGCGGACACCACCAGCTGCTCGATCTCGGCACCGGAAAAACCATCGGTGAGTTGTGCCAGTGCGTCGATATCCAGTTTCGATTTATCCAGCTTGCGCTTGTCGAGATGTATCTTGAGGATTTCCCTGCGGATCTCGGGCGTGGGCAGGTCGACAAAAAAGATTTCATCAAGCCGGCCCTTGCGGATCAACTCGGGCGGTAACTGGTCGATATTGTTCGAGGTCGCAACGATGAAGACCGGGTGCGTATTCTGCGCCATCCAGGTCAGCATTGTTCCCAGCAAGCGTTGCGAGGTGCCGTCGTCGTTATCGTTGGTCGCCATGCCCTTTTCCAGTTCGTCGATCCACAGTACGCACGGGGCCATGACCTCGGCGGTTTGCAGGGCCTTGCGAATGTTGCGCTCGGTCTCGCCATAGTACTTGTTATAAAGACGACCGATATCGAGACGTAACAATGGAGCATTCCAGACCCCGGC
>CALZHS010000191.1 GCA_945787265.1 uncultured Gammaproteobacteria bacterium
CATCCTGATCTGCCCGGCCCGACCACCGGGTTAAGCCGCGGGATGACAAATAAGTGCTGCGGTACCTCTACAGGCTCGGGGCCAGCGGTGCGATTTCCTGCGGCTGTTTTATTTCGCCATTTTCACGAATTGCCCGGGTTTCGAAGCCGGTCAGGTACTCGTAATACTGGCGTATGTTTTCGACGTACTTGACCGGTTCCCAGCCACGGGCGTAGCCGTACCGGGTTTTCTTATACCATTTCTTGCGCGCCAGTAACGGCAGATTTTGCTTGACGTCGATCCAGCGATTAGGATCTCCACCACGACTCTCGGTGATGATGCGGGCATCCTCGACGTGACCGAGTCCGACGTTATAAGCGGCCAGCGCAAACCAGGTACGATCGGGCTCTGGAACCTCTTCAGGGACTCTTTTCAATACCCTTGCGATATACTTGGCGCCGCCGCGAATGCTCTCTGCTGCGTCAAGCCGGTTTTTAACCTTCATCTGTTTCGCGGTGGCCTGCGTCAACATCATCAAGCCGCGCACACCGGTCGGCGATTTGGCCCGCTCCACCCAGAGCGACTCCTGGTAACCGATCGCGGCCAGCAGTCGCCAGTCCAGGCCGACGGATTCAGCTTCCCTTTTGAAAAGTGCCTCGTAGCGCGGTAAATGGCTTTCGATACGCTGGGTAAAGGTTCGGATGTCAGAATAATTGAAGCGGGCGACATGGCTGTAGTAGCGATGGATCAACTGTTCGAGGCGCCCGTCTTTTTCAATGGTCGTAAAGAAAGCATCGATCACGTTTTTCAGGCTGTCGTCATCGCTGAAGTTATAGGCCCAGCGCAGCCGGCGTGGTTCACCGATTTCGAATGCAATACGCAGCTCGGGAAAATACCGCCGCTGCAACGCGATCTCGTGAGAATCGGCAACAATATAATCAGTATCCCCGGTTTCGACCTGTTCGATCAATTCTTCGGTTGCGATATCGTTGACCTCGGTCCAGGTCAGCCTCGGAAACTGGGCCGAAAGTTCACTTAACAGCCGGACATGGGCGGTGCCGCTGACGACCTTGAGTGAACCGCCGATCAGGTCAATCACTTTTTTGGGTCTATCAGCGCGAAACTTGCGATACAGGACCTGGTTGGAGACCTCGTAGTAGTGCGGACTATAAGCAACTGACCGGCTGAACTCCGATTCATCCCCGGATAGTCCCGCGGCCACGATATCCCCGGTGCCAAACAGAAGCTCGGGGTAGAGTTCGTTGAAATTCTGCACCGTGATGAAGCGAGGATAGACGCCGATTGATTCGGCAAACCAGTTGGCAAGTTGATATTCGAAGCCGTTGGGGCCGTCGATATCGCGGTAGTAGGTGGTCGCGCTATTTAGCGTGAGTATGTTGATATAGCCGCGTTTTTGAATCTTTTCGAGGGAGCTCAGAGCCTGCTTGTCAATACCCGGCGAAACGATCAGAATCGCCAGCACGATCAATGCCGCAACCAGTCCAGATATCAACTGGACCCGATGGGCAAATGGGGTAAGCTCTACCATGGGTTAACACCGATTCGCCAGCAAGCTACTGCCTGCGGGTAAACACCCATTCGTGCGCAGCGGACAGTTGCGCGTTAAAGGCATAACCTCCGAGATTGAAATCCTTTAACGCTTCAGGTTCGTCAATCTGGTGGTCAACCAGGTAGCGAGCCATCATGCCCCGGGCTTTCTTGGCGAAAAATCCGATCACCCGGTAACCGTCTTTGTGGTAATCCTTGAAAACCGGGGTAATGACCTCTGCCTTCAGCAGTTTCGGCTTTATCGACTTGAAATACTCGTTTGATGCCAGGTTGATCAGGGTTTTGGTGCCCGATTGACGCAGGTCCTGGTTTAACGTTTTGGTAATCCGGCCATCCCAGAACTGGTACAGGTTTTTACTCTGGTCGGTGTCTAGCCGGGTACCCATTTCGAGGCGATAGGGTTGCATCAGGTCGAGTGGGCGCAACACGCCGTAAAGTCCGGACAGAATTCGCAGATGATCCTGGGCAAATTCGACATTTTCGGGCGTCATGCTGTAGGCGTCCAGGCCGATATAAACGTCTCCCTTGAAAGCAAACAATGCCTGGCGGGAATTATCTGGTTTGAACGGCGTTTTCCATTTCTTGAAGCGCTGTTGATTGAGGTCGGCGATGTCATCACTCACCTGCATAAGCCGTGATAAATCGCTCGCGGATAACTGGCGCAGGCGTCGAACCAGCTTGCGTGACTGGGTCAAATGCGCCGGTTGGCTGAACGCATCCGTCACGGTAGGTGACTCGAAATCCAGTGTCTTTGCGGGCGAGATAACGGTTAACATAGCGCCTGTTTCAATTTTCAAAAGACAGTATCTTAGCAAAATTAGCAGGCTAATTTGGTGATTTTCATAACAACTCGGTCAGGTCTCATGGCAATACCAATTATTTACATTGGGTCGGTATTCATTCCTGTGTTGAGTAAAAAAGCTGAATAAAATCATAGCTTTATTTCGAAAATCTCCATATTGTTCTACAGGAATTAATTACCATTGAGAAGAAAACCAATAGAAAACGAAACTATCTGCTGTTTGCATTCAAACGGCAGAAATCCCTGTAAAATAGAATTCAGCAACAATTATCCGAACGACAATGTATAGATCCTGGCTCCCGTTACTCGTTGTGGCGTTGTGTTTATTCTCGGCCAATCTGTATGCGCAAACCAGCGTCAATGTCGAGATCAGCGGCATCGACAAGATCCTTGAAGACAACGTTCGCCTCTACCTGAGTATTGAACAACAGAAAAATCACCCGTTGATCAGTGACGGTCGGCTGGCTCGACTCCACAACAAAGCAACCAAGGAAATCTCCGCTGCGTTGCAGCCCTATGGATACTATCGTCCAACAATTAATGCCAGCCTGGAAAAAACCACCACCGGTGAATGGCTGGCCAGTTACGAAATTGATCCCGGCCCGCCCCTGCTCATCGCGGAGTTCAATTTCAGTGTCAGCCGTGAAATGGGCGAGGATCCGGAATTCAAGCAATTAATCGAGCAGCGGTCGCCGCAAGTCGGCAGCGTGTTTACGCATCTCGAGTACGAGTCCTTCAAGTCGGATCTTGCCAAACTGGCCTCGGAGCGGGGATATTTCAGGGCGGTGTTTACCGATCGCCGGATAGAAATCAACCTCGACGATTATGTCGCACGCATATACCTTGACTATGATGGCGGGCCCCGCTTCAATTTCGGGGAAGTCAATCTGCGCCAGGATGTATTGAAACCGGAATTTCTGCAGCGTTTTATTCCTTTTCAGCAGGGCGACCCTTATACGCTCGGCGAGCTTGTCGAGCTGCAACAGGTTCTCAACGACACCGATTACTTTCAAACGGTTGAAGTTTCGCCAGGCAAGCTTTCACCCGAGGGTAATGAAATACCGATCGAAGTTACCCTGACGCCACGCAAGGAGAACCGCTACACGTTTGGTCTTGGCTACGGGACGGACACCGGTGCGCGCACCAAGGTCGGCTGGCAGCGCCCGCGCGTCAACGACAGCGGCCATCGGTTTGACAGTGAGATTGGGTTATCCGAAGTTGGCTACAACCTCGGCGCCAACTACCGCGTACCGGTCCTGAATCCGCGCACCGATCAGCTGGTTTACAGCGCCACCCGCTCGAGGGAGGATCTGGACGACTTCGAAAGTGAATTGAGTGCTGTCGGTGTTAGCCTGTATCGCGTACGCGGTGAATGGCGCGAGACATTATCCATCGACTACGAGCGGGAGAATTTCGAGATCGGCAATGACACCGGCGATACCAGCCTGTTGATACCCGGTGCCAGCTGGAGTCGAACCTGGGGCAGGGGATTTATCTTCGTGCTGGACGGCCTGCGTTTCGATTTGAGCCTGCGAGCCGCGGATGAAGGCTTCGGTTCCGATGTGGGATTCGGCCAGGTTTACTCTAGCCTCAAGTTCATCACCTCGCTCGGTGCTAGAAATCGATTCATTGCCCGTGGCAGCATCGGCAGCACGACGACCAGTGAATTCGAGAAACTCCCCGCCTCGATACGTTTTTTTACCGGGGGTAGCCAGAGTGTGCGGGGATTCAAATACCAGTCGCTAGGGCCCGAGGATGACAGCGGGGATGTAATCGGTGGCAGGCGCCTGCTGACGGGCAGCATCGAGTTTGAACATGCCTTAAACGATCGCTGGGGGGTTGCAGAATTCTATGACATCGGCAACGCAGTGGAAGACTTTGGTGACGATCTGGAACGCGGTGCAGGATTCGGGGTGCGCTGGAAGTCCCCGGTGGGGCCGGTGCGCATTGACGTGGCGAGGGCAATCAGTCTCGACGATAGACCCTGGCGCTTGCATATCAATATCGGGCCTGACCTGTGAGGCGGCGCATCCTCATTGGCTCCGGCCTGCTGCTTGTCGTTTTGCTAAGTTTTTTGACCTGGCTCGTCGGCAGCGAGAGTGGATTGCAATGGGTTTACCGCCAGGCACAACCGCAGCTGCCGGGCACCCTGTCCGTTGACTCGATATCTGGTAGGCTTGCCGGCGTGGTCAGGCTTGACGGGGTCACTTATCAGGATAAGGACCAGCTCATAAAGGTAGCGAAAGTTGAACTGAACTGGGATCCCTGGGCCCTGATAAGGGCCGAAATCGATGTTTCCAGCTTGCGGGTGGAGACGCTCGAGGTCGCGCTAAGCGAGAGCCCGGGTGATGCTGAATCAGACCAACCGGGTGCCACGGAGCCGACTATTCAAATCCCGGTGGCATTGCGACTGCGCGATGCGCAATTCGACGGGATTGTCGTGACTCGCGGCGACGCGGCTTACCGGCTGGACCAGGTCGGACTGAGCGCCCGGCT
>CALZHS010000192.1 GCA_945787265.1 uncultured Gammaproteobacteria bacterium
TAACTCGGCGCGCGGGACCGCATCGGCGGCATAACTCTGACTGGGACCAAGGCCCCCTATTAACAGGACCACAATCCCACTTGCTGCGATTTTAGGCAAACTGCTCATAACGGTTCTCCTCATTTTATGTTCATGGTTATTATTGATTTAACCGTGTTCACCATTCCGATTCACGATTAACATACTCATTAACATTAAAAATTCTCCTGTTATTAAACTGCAAAATCAGCGTGCATCCTTGATGAAGATCAATTTCTCCGAAGATCTCCCGCGCTCGGTTCATTTGGCTAGAGGTAAAAAGATGACCGAGGGACTAAATATATTGGCTGCGTCACCTTTTTATTCCCCGGTGAACAATTCCCGATGAAGTTCGAGGCGATCGGCTACAAGTCGCTCTGCGACCCGAAAAAAACTACTGCGCAGTTAAAAACAGATGAAGCGGGGGTGGGAGACCGGTATTTCCGGACAATATAATTATTTCCCGACCGCAGTATCTAAGACTGGCGTAGGTATGCTGACCCCGAAATTTAGCCAGGGATATATTACTTCGATTCGACAGGCATTCAGGGTTATAATCGCGGAAGAAAGCGAGCCAGATTGCCATTGGTGGCCTGTTTCGCAACAAAAACAGACCCCTACCGGAGGAGCACATGAAAAAAGACGACGAAATCAAATTTCTGCAACAACTGGTTACCGAAAACGGCCTGAGCCGCCGCAAGTTTCTATCCGCGGCGATGGCTCTGGGCGTTGGAGCGATGGCGCCCATCCTTTACAGCGAAGCGGCCCGGGCCGCGCCGAAGAAAGGCGGCAGGCTCAGACAGGGGCTTACCGGTGGCGCGACCAGTGATGTTATGGACCCGGGTCAGATCCTGGACTCCTACATGATCAACGTGCAGTTCGGCCAGTTACGCAATAACCTGACCGAAGTCGCAGCCAGCGGCGAACTGGTCGGAGAGCTGGCCGAAAGCTGGGAAGCTAACGCCGATGCCACCCAGTGGGTTTTCAATATTCGCAAAGGTGTCGAATTTCACAATGGCAAAACCCTGGATTCCCAGGACGTGGTGGATTCACTGAACCATCACCTGGGCGAGAAATCGACATCTGGCGCGGCCGGCATCATGACCGGCGTCGACAATGTCAAGGCGGACGGGAAGAATACAGTGGTGGTGAGTCTCAAAGGCGGCGACGCCGACTTTCCGTTCATTCTCAGCGACTATCACATCCTGATCTGCCCTTCAAACGGGGACGGCAGTATCGACTGGCAATCTGGCATTGGCACGGGTGGCTACAGCCTGGTAGACCACGACCCCGGTATTCGAACCTTTACCAAACGCAATCCCAACTATTGGAAAGAAGGCAGAGCGCATTTTGATGAAATCGAGTCGCTGGGGCTCGAAGACCCGTCGGCGCGCACCACCGCACTGCGAACGGATACAGTGGATTGCATCCAGAAGGTGGAATTGAAAACCGCGAGTCGGCTTGCCAAGCTGCCAGGCTTGAAAGTTATCGCCACCACGGGTAACAAGCAGATCACGTTGCCGATGCGCACGGATCTGGCGCCCTATGACAATTATCACGTGCGCATGGCGCTCAAATTAATCATCCAGCGCAAAGAGTGGCTCGACAAAATCGCGTTTGGATACGGCGAACTCGGCAACGACAATCCGATTGGCCCGGCCAACGTGTACCGCGCGACCACCGAAGAGTTACCGCAGCGGAAGTACGATCCCGACAAGGCGAAGTGGCACTTGAAACAGGCCAAAATGGACAAACTGTCGGTCGAGTTTTACGCCGCGGAGACGGCCTTCGCCGGTGCAGTGGACGCGGGAGCGCTGATGCGCGAATCGGCCAAACCAGCCGGGATCAATATCGACGTGGTACGCCAACCTAACGACGGCTACTGGTCCGACGTGTGGTTGAAAAAGCCCTGGTGTGGCTCCTACTGGAGTGGCCGGCCTACGGAAAACTGGATGTTTTCCCAGGTTTACTCGGCGGATGCCAAATGGAACGAAACTTTCTGGAAAAACGAGCGCTTCAATAAATTGCTCATCGAGGGCCGTGCCGAACTGAAACCGGAGAAACGCCGCGAAATCTATGTCGAAATGCAGCGCATCGTGCACGACGATGGTGGCCTGATATTGCCGCTGTTTCTCAGTGACGTGATGGCAGTGAACGATAAACTCGGCCTTCCCGAGCAGATCGGAAACGCCTGGGAACTGGACGGCATGAAAAACGCCGAACGGTGGTGGTTTGTCTGAGCTTAATCGGGTTTAATTTCAACTTGAGAGGCCGGGGCAACCCGGCCTTTTTTTGGTCCATGGAATCTGGTAATCAAGGACCGCGAATCCAGTATTAGCCCCCAAATTGAGTGTCTACCCCGCGCAAGCGGCGGTCCGACGTATCGGGATCTCCCAGAGTGGATTGCGGCTCGGGGGCCGCAATGACGTTCAATTCTATGGTTAAACCGTCCAGTCTAGATTGTCGAACACAGGCGCAGCGCATCGTACATCGCCGCTGCGAGGTTGCGGCTCGACGCGGCATCGCCGATGCGAAACAGCGTATATCCCGCCCCCTGGTCGAGACCCGGTTGAGGATTCCCGGTCGTCAGCGCTTCCAGGTCGGTTACACCCCGGTTGCTGGCGTTGTCACGCAAACTGTCGAACAACTCGTCGAACGGCAGCGTGCCGCGCTCGACGACAACCTGGTCTGCCTGCAGGGTGCGCGTCTCCCCGGTCAACTCGCTGCGAAACAATGCGTCGAGCCCGGAAGCTCCCCGACTTAATTCAACCAGCTCATACTCGGCAAGCGGTATCAGGTCGCGACGCGTGAGTTCGCGACGCCAGATGACGCGTTCGCCGTACTCAAGCTCGGCAACCGGCATTTCGTCGAGGGTGACGAGCTGCACCCGGCTGCCCGCATCGTGACAGAGTTCGGCCGCGGTGGCGGCCGGGTGGCGGCCGGTACCGTCGTAGACGATGACGTTCGCGGCCGGTTTTACCCCGCCTGACAAAATATCCCAGACCGGCGTGCACAGATCCGCCCCCGGCAACCAGTCCAGGTCCGGCAGGCCACCGGTCGCGACGATGACGACTTCGGGGTCTTCCGCGAGCACGTCGTCGGCCTCGGCCAGGGTGTTGTATTGCACCTCGACGCCGAGGCGCTCGAGTTCGGCCACGCGCCAGTCAACGATGCCGACCACGTCCCGGCGCCAGCTTGCCGCGGCTGCCAACCGCATCTGCCCTCCCGGTTGATCGGTAGCCTCGAACAGCTTGACCCAATGGCCGCGCTCGGCAAGAATCCGCGCCGCCTCGAGACCGGCGGGTCCGCCACCGACCACCACCGCCCGCCGCGTCGCACCAGCGCCGTGCTCGATGCGCTGCGGCCAGTGCAGTTCGCGCCCGCTCGCCGGGTTGTGCACACAGGTCGGGCGATTGTTCCCCATGCAGTGCGTTACCCCGACGCAGGGGCGAATACGGTCTTCTTCGCCACGTTCTAGCTTGGCGACGATATCCGGGTCAGCGATGTGCGCGCGGGTCATCGCCACCATGTCGAGCAGGCCGTCGCGGATCGCGTGACGCGCGGTCGCGAGATCGGTGATGCGCGCGGCGTGAAACACCGGCAGCTGAACCTCGGCGCGAAAACGCCCGGCGGCCTGCAGCCAGGGCGCGATCGTCGATTCCATGCCCGGCATACATTCGGTAACCATGTGATGCATCGTATCGAGCCGACCATAATTGGCGTTGAAAAAATCGATAAGACCTGAGCCCTCGAACAGGCGTGCCATTTCGACGCACTCCTCGAAACCGAGGCCCGCGGCATCGGCTTCGTCGATCAGGAAACGCATGCCGACGATAAATTCGTCGCCGACCCGGCGGCGTATCTCCTCGTGCACCATGAGCCCGAAGCGGCAGCGGTTTTCGATCGAGCCGCCGAACTCGTCGTCACGCTGGTTCGTCATCGGCGACAGGAACTGGCCGATCAGGTGACCGCCGACCATGGTTTCGATTCCGTCCAGCCCGCCCTGCTGCGCGCGCAGCGCCGCGGCGCCGAAGGCCTTGACCACGCGCTCGATATCGTGCCGGTGCATTTCCCGCGGAAAGGCGCGGTGCAGGGTCTCGCGCACCGGGGACGGTCCGAGCGCGGGCAGCCAGTACTGCGAATTGGTCTCGGCGCGCCGGCCGAGGTGCGTAATCTGCATCATGATGGCCGCGCCGGCCGCGTGAATCCGCTCCGAGAACACCTCGAGACAGGGGATGATGCGGTCACCGGACATGTCGAGCTGGCCGTTGGCCCAGGTCGAATCGCGCGCGATGAAGGCGGAACCGCCGAACATGGTCAGCGCGAGCCCGCCGCGAGCCTTGGCCTCGTGGTATGCCTGGTATGCTTCGCCGGGCATCGCGTCGCGGTCCTCGAGCCCGCAGGCGTGACTGGTCGACATGATCCGATTACGCAAGGTCAGGTGCTTGAGCTGCAACGGCTGTAGCAAGGGGTCGCTGGTATGATGGGTAATTTCGTAGTCCCTCGGCTAATTCCGGAATCAGGCCCGGGTTAAACGTTGATGAATCTCAATTGACGCGGTGCACCACCCGGGGAAATGCCGGCTTCACTGCTGACCGTGCCCGGGTTCGAGTCGGCAAAGATCAAGGCATTTCCATGAACATTCAGTTTACTCGGGAAACATAATATATTAACGAGCCTTTTTAATTAACCATCACTTTAGTTCTCGTCGAATAATCTCATCCCGGTTTCAATTAGGAAAAAACCAGGCAAACAGACTCCGTTACTTTGATCTGCATCAGGAACCAGAAATCGGTTTGCAG
>CALZHS010000193.1 GCA_945787265.1 uncultured Gammaproteobacteria bacterium
CACTTCGGAAAGTAACGAGCGCTTTGACGCATTTTTGAAATCACGCGATAGCACCAGCGGGATCAGGGACTTCGAGTGGATAGATGAAATGGCAAACAGGGTAGGCCTGGCACTGCTGCGAGATGTTGATATGCCCGCTAACAATCGCTGTTTAATCTGGAAAAAACGAACTTTATAGCGCATAGTTAGACTAATACTTCAAATTTGGCCTATCTTTAAATCCTGATGAATAAACTGATCCCACAGGCGCTGTTAGCCAGTCTCGTCGCGATGATGTCTTTCGCAGTTGTTAATGCAGCTGAAGAATCGGTCGAGGACATGACGCGGTTACTCAAATTGCGCCTCGGTACTGACCAGGTAGAACCAGCGACCGCAACCGGTGTCGACGGGGTCTATCAAACCCGTTTCGGTAACAAGTTTGCCTACCTCATAGAGGGAGGACGTTACGTCTTTATCGGCGACCTGGTAGACCTCAAGATGGCGCGCAACATGACCGAGATGAGTCGCCGCGATTTGGTCGTGCAGGAACTTTCAAGCTTCGACCAGTCTAAGCAAATCGTTTTCCCGGCCGCAAACGAGGAACTCGCCGTGTTGAATGTATTTACCGATACCAGTTGCGGATATTGCCAGCAGTTGCATAAGGAAGTGAAGTTCCTGCAGGAAGCGGGCATTTCGGTGCATTATTTTCCATATCCGCGCGGCGGCAATCGCGGCCCGGGTTATAGCAATATGAAAAAGGTCTGGTGTGCCGAGGACAAGCTGTCTGCGATGAGTATTGCCAAGGGCGCCGAGATGGGTTCACTGGCGTCATCCGGGGACTGTGAGTCGGCTCAATATGTCGATGACGGCTACCTGCTCGGGAATCGTATCGGCGTTACCGGTACGCCCGCGCTCTACACGAGCGAGGGTGTCCAGTTCAATGGCTACGTGCCATACCAGCAATTGATTCCGCAATTGCTAAATCAGTAGATTTTTCAATCAAAGCAATATAAGTTCGCTGCATGCGGTTGCTTGCATATCAATTATGCGCGACAGCTTTATTTACTGTGTTAAAATTTTTAGCAATTAAATTGAGTTTCAGTTTGAATGTCAGATCAGGAATCACCAGATAAGCCTCTGGACAGCGAAGAGGACGGGACTCAGGTAGGCGAGCAGGAAAAGCAGCCGAAAGAGTATGGCGGACCGAAAGGCAAAGAGCCTACGCGCTATGGCGACTGGGAAAAAAACGGTCGCTGTATTGATTTTTAAGGCGCAGGGATTTCTTGTCTGAACTTTAACTCTTATCCGGGTAACCGACGATGTCCAATAATAACCATCCTACGTCTCCGCATTTACAAATCTATCGTTTACCGCTTACCGCTTTACTTTCGATTACGCATCGCATAACCGGCGTGATACTGGCTTTCGGATGCGTACTGCTGGTCTGGATACTGGCAAGCGCCGCCGAGGGTGCCGAGGCATACCAGTCGCTGGTACCTCACCTGGGCAGCTGGTATGGGCAAATT
The DNA here is from genome assembly GCA_945787265.1 of uncultured Gammaproteobacteria bacterium. Classification (GTDB taxonomy): domain Bacteria; phylum Pseudomonadota; class Gammaproteobacteria. The sequence continues at coordinate 1,506 of CALZHS010000193.1, forward strand.
TTCATGCTCGGATTTGTATTTTCGCTGTACCTGCATTTTTGTAACGGGATCAGGCACCTGTTCTGGGATGTCGGCTATGGGTTTGAACTCGAGGTTGTCGATATCACCGCCAAGCTGGCGATAGCGCTGGCTGTGCTGCTAACCATAGCAACCTGGGTGGTTGCGGGGGTAGCCGGACCATGACAAACCTGAGATCACCGCTGGCCCGGGTCAAGGGTCTCGGTTCGGCCAAAGACGGTACTACCCATTTCTGGCGTCAGCGATTGACCGCGCTGCTGTTGATTCCGCTGGTACTGTTGATCGGCTTTAGCCTTGCTGCATTGCCGGTAGACCACGCCACGCTGACCGGATGGATCCAGCAAACCTGGGTGACGATCGCGTTGATACTGTTGATCATCGTCACGTTTTACCATGCACAACTCGGATTGCAGGTTATCATCGAGGATTACGTGGCATCGCATGGCCGGCGCACCGCGCTGCTGCTGGTTTCGAATCTTGCGTGTTTGCTGGTCGGCACCATCGGCGTGTTTTCGGTGCTGAAGATTTCTTTCGGGGCTTAAACCATGGCGAGTGAATACGAGTTAATCGATCATGCCTACGACGTCGTTATTGTTGGTGCCGGCGGTGCCGGATTACGCGCGACACTTGGCATGGCCGCGGTGGGCCTTTCCACGGCCTGCATTACCAAGGTTTTCCCGACCCGCAGTCATACGGTAGCGGCACAGGGTGGCATGAGCGCCTCGCTCGGTAACATGGGTCCCGACAGCTGGCAGTGGCATATGTACGATACCATCAAGGGATCTGACTGGCTGGGTGACCAGGATGCTATCGAATACATGTGTCGCGAGGCGGTCCCTGCGGTAATCGAACTGGAGCACTACGGTGTGCCGTTTTCACGTACCGAGGAGGGCAAGATCTACCAACGACCTTTCGGCGGCATGACCACTAATTTTGGCGAGGGCACCGCACAGCGAACCTGCGCAGCTGCGGACCGCACCGGGCACGCGATACTGCACACGCTCTACCAGCAATCGTTAAAGCACCGTGCCGAGTTTTTCGTCGAATATTTTGCAATCGACCTGATCATGGAAGATGGCGTTTGTCGCGGCGTGGTGGCCTGGGACCTGGCAAGCGGCGAGCTGCATCGCTTTCGCGCCCACACCGTGGTGCTGGCAACCGGTGGTTGCGGCCGCGCCTATTTTTCGGCGACTTCGGCCCATACCTGCACCGGTGACGGCGGTGGTATGGTGGCGCGTGCCGGTTTGCCGTTGCAGGACATGGAGTTCGTTCAGTTTCATCCAACCGGTATTTACGGTGCGGGCGTATTGATTACCGAGGGCGTGCGCGGTGAGGGTGGCTATTTAACCAATTCGGATGGCGAGCGTTTCATGGAACGTTATGCGCCCAACGCCAAGGACCTGGCATCGCGCGATGTGGTCAGTCGCTCGATGACCATGGAAATCCGTGAAGGCCGCGGACTCGGCGCGGACGAGGACCATATCCACCTGCACCTGGAACACCTTGGTCCCGAGGTCATCAACGAGCGACTACCCGGGATCGCCGAATCGGCGCGAATCTTTGCCGGCGTCGACGTTACCAAGCAGCCAATCCCGGTATTGCCCACCGTGCACTACAACATGGGCGGCATTCCGACCAACCACCACGGTGAAGTCGTCATCCTTCGCGACGGGGACCCCGACGCGAGGGTGCCGGGCCTGATGGCCATAGGCGAGGCGGCCTGCGTATCAGTTCACGGTGCCAACCGACTGGGGTCCAATTCGCTGCTCGACATCGTGGTGTTCGGCCGTGCCGCCGGCCTGCGCTGCGGCGAGACCATGACCCCGAAGGCGCCGCACAAGCCATTGCCGCCCGGCGCGGTCGACCGAATCCTTGGCAATTTCGACGCCATGCGAAACGCCAAAGGCGGCGTACGAACGGCGGATCTTCGGCTGAAGATGCAGAAGGTCATGCAGAACCACGCCGCGGTGTTCCGCACCGGCGAGACGCTGGAAGAAGGCGTCGCGAATATCAAGGCGGTTTACGACGAATTCGCCGACGTAGCCGTTTCCGACCGTAGCCTGCAATGGAACACGGATCTGGTGGAGACCCTGGAGCTGCAGAACCTGCTGCAACAGGCGGTCGTCACCATGATTGGCGCCGAGAATCGCAAGGAAAGCCGTGGCGGTCACGCTCGCGAGGATTATCCCGACCGCGACGACGAGAACTGGATGAAACATACACTGACCTGGTTGGGGGAATCGGGACAGGTGACCATCGACTACCGGCCCGTGCACATGTACACATTGACCGACGAAGTCGAAGTCATACCGCCGAAAGAGCGGGTCTACTGACTCGGTGAAGTACCCAGATGCCTGCGAGGAAGACGTGTAATGGCTGAATTCAGACTACCCGCCAACTCCGTGGTTCAGCCCGGCAAGACCTGGCCGGCTCCAGACGGCGCATCCCGCACCAAGCGCGTGCACGTCTACCGGTACGATCCCGAAGGGGAACAGAACCCACGTCTCGACACCTTCAACGTGGACCTGGATTCCTGCGGGCCGATGGTCCTCGACGTACTGCTCAAGATCAAGAACGAGATAGATCCTACGCTGACCTTGCGTCGCTCCTGCCGCGAGGGCATCTGTGGGTCATGTTCGATGAACATCAACGGGCGCAACACGCTCGCCTGCACCAAGGCAATCGGCGATTTCGACGGCGACCTCAAGATATATCCCCTGCCACATATGCCGGTGGTCAAGGACCTCGTGCCGGACCTCACCAACTTTTACGCACAGCACGCTTCCGTGGAACCCTGGATGAAGACCTCGTCGGCGACGCCACCGGACCGGGAACGGCTGCAGTCGAAGGAAGAGCGCGGAAAACTGGACGGGCTGTACGAGTGCATTCTCTGCGCGTGCTGCTCGACCAGCTGCCCCAGCTACTGGTGGAACGCCGAGCGATATCTCGGCCCGGCGGCGCTGCTCAACGCCTACCGCTGGATTGCCGACAGTCGCGACGAAGCCACTGGCGAGCGCCTCGACGAGCTCCAAGATCCCTTCAAGCTCTACCGGTGCCACACGATCATGAACTGCACCAATGCCTGCCCCAAGGACCTGAATCCCGCACAGGCTATCGCCGAGATCAAGAAACTCCTGGTGCTGCGGCGATCCTGAGCGCCGGTGCCGGCAGCCGCTGGACGAACTCACACTGGCCCGCCTGCGCTGGTTGTGCCGGCGCGGAATGAAGGAGTTGGACCTGCTGGTGCTGCACTACCTCGACCATCACTACCGCCGGGCGGGC
>CALZHS010000194.1 GCA_945787265.1 uncultured Gammaproteobacteria bacterium
GCACGTGCAGTTGCCGGCGGTGAGGCAATCGTCGCCGCCGCTGATGATGCGCCCGTGGTTGTCGAAACGCCGTCGACCGGTGAGATCCGTCTGGATCGGCAATCACCGCTGCTGGCCGTCACCGAACCCGGCTTCTACCAGGTCCACCGCGCAACCCCGGCGAGCGCCGAAGTGACACTGGCGGTGAATATCAACCCGCTCGAAGCAAATCTCGAAATTCTTGACCCCGAGCGCTTTGTAGCGGAAATTAGAACTTCGGCAGCACCGGCGCAGAATACCGGCCTGGTCACCCGGCGACAGGTCACCGAGTACGAGCAACTCCAGCAGCTGTGGCACGCGTTTCTATCCGTGGTGCTGATATTGATGCTGGTCGAGGCATTTTCTGCGAACTGGATCGTTCAAAACTGGTCTACCAGCAAGCGCACCGGGGCCTGACAGGTAAACTCAATATGGACATAACGGGAATCAGCAACATCACGGCCAAATTGACCGGCCTGTTGACACCGGCCCGGCAGCGCGAGCGCGACACGCACCCGGAGTTATCAGAGGTAATCGGGAACCTGCGGCGGCGCTGGCGGTTACGCCATTTACTCAACGGCCTGTTCACGACCCTCGCGGTCATGATAGCGCTGATCGTAATCTCGGCATGGCTGTTAAACCAGTGGCATTTCGCGGAACCGGCGGTCTGGCTGCTGCGTTTCACCCTGATCGTTACCCTGGTTGGTCTGCTGTTTCAGTTTTGCGTCAAACCACTGCAGCGCGAGGTTAGCGACGCCAGGGTTGCGCTCTACCTGCAGGAGCATGAGCCCACCCTGAAGTCGATCATCCTGAGCGCAGTCGAGGCCGGCCAATCGTCACCACCCGATACCTCGCCCCAGCTCGCGTCGCGCCTCGTCGAACAGGCCATCGATGCTTGCGCGCGCGTCGGATTCGGGTACCCGGTCGAGCAACAAAAGCTGCGCCGGGCGACATTGAAACTGGGCCTGGCACTACTTGTCATTATCGGCCTTACTGCCTCACCGCCCGACTTTCTGCAGCGCAGCGCCACGGCACTCCTGGTACCCTGGACCACTGCCAGCCAGTATTCTCCATACCGAATCGAACTGACACCGGGTAACGTTGAAATTGCGCGCGGCAGTGATCAGCTCATCAGCGCCCGCATTCCCGGGTTCGACGGCCCGGACGTGTTGCTGCTCACCTCAGGCGACGGCGGGATTTCATGGCAGCAGGCGACGATGACCGCGGGCAGTGATAGCGGTGTTTACGAATCCTTTCTGTTCGACCTCGGCCAGCCTGTCGATTACTACGTAACCGGGGCGGGCCAGCAAAGCGCAACTTACCGCATCGACGTGGCCGACATACCGGCAATTTCAGAGATCAGCCTGCGCTACCATTTTCCGCCCTACACGATGCTGGAGCCTGAAACCACCCGTGGAACCGGCGACATCTCGGCACTGCGCGGTACGCGCGTGGAAGTACTGATAGAACCAACGATCGAGATTCCCGGCGGTGCGCTACTGCTGGGCGATGGCCAGCGCATCGAGCTGGAAAGTGCCGAAAGCGGGAGCTGGATCGGCGAATTGACGGTGACACAGGACAGCAGCTACCGGGTCTCGCTGCAGCGCGCGAGTGGCATTCCCGTTGACGCTTCGGCTGATTTCCGCATTACCGCGCTGGATGACAAGTATCCGGATGTTTCGATTCTGAGTCCCGGCAGGGATACCAAGGTCAGCATGATCGAAGAACCCGTGATGAAGGTGCGGGCCACGGATGACCTTGGCATCGCGAAGCTGGAACTGGTGGTGACGGTAAATGGTACCGACGAGCAACGTATCGCGTTAACCCCCTCCGATGGACAAGCGCAGGCCAGGCGCGAGCTCGACGCCGAACACGTTATTTACCTCGAGGATTTAAACCTGGTTCCCGGGGATTTGATTTCCTACTACGTGCATGCCGAGGATCATTCACCCGCCGAGCAGGCCAAAACCGCAACCAGCGATATTTTCTTCTACCAGGTGCGCCCCTTCAGTATCGACTACCGCAATGCCGACCAGCAAGGTGGTGGGGGCGGTGGCGGTGCCCAGGGCGGTCAGCAGCAGGGACACCTGTCGGATCAGCAAAAACAGTTCGTCGTTGCAACTTTCAAGATGATTCGGGATCGCAACAGCTACGATACAGAAACCTACCAGCAAAACCTGGAACTGCTCGCCACGGCACAGTCACGCATTCGTGATCGAGTGGAAGCCATTCTGCGTCGCCTTGCCAATCGTCCGATGGTGCAGCTGGACCAGAGATATCGCGTCATCATGACCGAATTACCGCTCGCTAAGGAGGCGATGGTCGAGGTCGAAAAGCAGCTGCAACAAACTGAAATTGAATCGGCCCTGCCGAATGCGCAGGTCGCACTATTGCACCTGCAACGTGCGGACGCGGCATTTAGAGAAATTAACGTGGCGCTCGCCAATCGAGGAGGCGGTGGCGCTGGTAACACTGCCGGCTTCGAAGACCTGGCCGACCTGTTCAGGCTCGAAATGGATAAACTGCGCCACCAGTACGAGACCGTGCAACGCGGACAGTCACAATCTTCCAACCAGGTGATCGACGAAGCGCTTGAACGCCTGCGCGAGCTTGCACAGCGCCAACAGCGGGAGATCGAGCGTCAGCTGCGACGCCAGGAGCAGTCGCTGGGCGACAACCCCAGCGCAAAACAGCTCGCGCTCGCCGAGGAACTGGAAGAGATGGCCCGGCAGCTGGAAAGACTGTCGCGCACGCAACCCAATCCGCAACTGCAGCAATCGATCAAGCAGATGAAAGAAGCGGCACAGGCCATGCGTCGCGCTGCCGCCAGCAGCGCGAACGCAGGGGGCGGCAGTGCCGACCAGGCCAGGCAGGCGGCGCAGAACCTGCGCAAGGCCCAGCGCCTGCTCGATCAAAGCCGGGTAAGACAGTTCAGCGATTCGGTCGAAAAAACTTTACGCCGGGCGGAACTGGCAGAAAGGAAACAGGCGGCTATCAAGCAGGACGTAGAGCAACTGGACGAAAAATGGGGAGACCGGCAACAAAACCAGCTGCAGCAGCTCGATCATCAAAAACAGTCCTTGAGCGGGGAACTGGCGCAGCTCGAAAGCGAACTCAGCAAGCTGGTGGCCACGGCCCGCGAAGAACAGCCGGAGGCGAGCCAGCCATTGCGACAGGCGATCCGCGCCGGGCGTGACTATCGACTGAATGATCGTATCGGCCGCACCCGGGACATGGTGCAGCTCGGCAGAAAAGAACAGGCCATTGATAACGAAACCCGAATCCAGCAAGGCATTACCAGCATGCGCAAGCGAATCGAATCTGCGCTGGCCAACATAGACCAGCAGGGAACGCGCGGTATGCAACTGTCACTGGATCGCATGCGCTCCCTGGCGCAGGAGCTGAAATCGATTCAGAACCTGCGCGAACAGGCCGCGCGCGGCGCTGCGACCGCAAACAGGTCAGGCGCAAACGGGGGCGGCAGCGCGGGCATATGGCAGCAATTCGAAAGCATCGCCGCCAGTGCCGACGACCTCGGTCAAGAGCTGAACGAAATGGGTGTTGAGCCAGGCGACATCGATCCCGTAATCGACAAGATCAGGGAATTGACGCAGCAACAGAATGATGCCGATCTCAGCTCCCAGCTCCATGAGCAGGCGTTGCGGGCGCTGATGGAGCTGGAGTTCAAGTTACGCATGCAGTCTAGCAATCCCGAATATCCCGAGTTACTGGTCTCCGGGCCTACGGAATTACCCGATGCTTACCGGTCAATGGTCGACGACTATTTCCGCAGACTAAGCAAGCCCTGAGCACATGCCCGCGCTGCTGACGCGCCGCCTCTGCAATCCCGCTTATGCTGGATAATGATCCGTACCCTGCGAGCTTATCGTATACTCTGAAATTCCCTGCCTACTGGTAAACCACGCTAACTCATGTTTGAACTGCTGAAACTTGCCTGCAACATTGCCGCCAGGGCAGGCTGCCAGTTTGCCGACGCGCGTTACCTCGAGATTCGCAAACAGCGTGTCGTATCGCGCGACCTTGCGCTGTCAAGCTGCAGCGACGGCGACGACCGCGGTTTCGGCGTGCGGGTGTTGTACCAGGGCGCCTGGGGATTTGCATCGTCACCGACCTATAGTGCGGACGAGATCGAAAAAGTGGTTGCCCTGGCAATACGCATTGCCCGCGCCTCGGCCCTGGCCCTGCGCGAGGACGGGGTAAACTGGGCGCCGGAACCGGCACTTTCCCTCGACTTTAAATCCAGCTGCAGACAGGACCCGTTCGCGGTCGCACTCGAAGACAAGGCCGACCTGCTGATCTCGGCAAACGAGATCATGCTGAAAAATAAAAGCGTCAAGCGCGCCCAGGGTTTCCTGTCGTTCAAGCAGGTAAAGCGTTGGTACGTCAATACCGAGGGCTCCGAACTGCACAGCGACGTGACGTCCTCGGAGTCCGCGATCTGGGCCATCGCCGTCGGCAATGACGACTTCCAGGAGCGCAACTGGAAGGCACCGGCAACCAACCAGGGTTTTGAATGTTATCAAAAGCAGGAATTCGTCGCGCAGGCCGAGCGCGTCGCCGCCGAGGCCGAGGAAAAACTCTCGGCACGACTCTCACCCGAGGGCGAGTTCGATATTATTACCGATTCGGAAAACCTGTCGCTGACGATTCACGAATCGGTAGGCCATGCCACCGAACTCGATCGCGTTATGGGTTACGAGGTATCGATGGCCGGCTCGTCATTCGTGACCCGCGACAAGCAGGGCGAATAGGGCGAATGTCAATACGGCAGCGACCAGGTAACGCTGATGGCCGACAACACGCTCGAAAACGGTCTTGCTACGCAGGGCTTCGATGACGACGGCGTACCCGGCCAGCGCTGGGAGATTGTCAAGGACGGGATTTTTCAAACCTACAGTAGCGGCCGCGAATTCGCACACTACATCGGCGAGGAACGCAGCCGGGGATCCTGCCGCGCCGACCACTGGTCGAGCATTCCGATCGTGCGCATACCCAACCTGTTCCTGATGCCGGGCAAGACGCCGCTCAGTCCTGAAGAACTAATGGCCGACGTCAGGCACGGAATTTACTTCGAGGGGATGGACAGCTTTTCCATCGACCAGTGGCGCCTCAATTTCCAGTTTGGCGGTAACGCCGTGTGGGAGATCAAAAACGGCAGGAAGGCCGGTATGCTCAAGGCCGCACTTTACCAGAGCCGAACCCCGACTTTCTGGAACGCCTGCGACGCCACCTGCGATGAAAATTACTGGCAGGCGCACGGCGTCACCAATTGTGGCAAGGGCGATCCGATGCAGGTTGCGCAAATGACGCACGGTGCGGCGCCCACTCGCTTCAGAAACATCCGCATCTGCCGGGGGCGAGATTCATGAATCGCCAGCAGGCCCAGGATTTGATCGGCAGCATTCTCGAAATTCCGCACGATGGTGAGCTGCAGGTGTTGCTGCACGGGGTGAATCGCCTGGGCACGCGCTTCAACGACTGCGCCATATCGCAAAACGTGCTCAGACAACAAACCACGCTGACCCTGAGCGCCCGCCTGGAACAGAAGAAGACGTCGCTCAGCATCAACGCCCTGGACGACCCGGCTTTGATCAGGCGCAGTATCGAGCAGGTATTTACCACCTGCCGACACATGCCCGATGACGAGGAAGTCATGCCAGCGCCAGGCGAGGTCCTCGACAGTCATGAATATGCTTACAGCGCCGAGTCCGAGGCAATCGAAATCGAAACCGTCGGCGCCTGGGCAGCCGAAGCCTGCCAGGCCGGGGCCACGGCCGGTATCGACCTGGCCGGTCTGCTTGCGCATGGCAAAATGTTTAGTGCCTACGGAGACAGCGCCGGGGGTTTTGCCCACGAACGCTGCCATCGCAGCGATTACCACGTCACCGCAACCGGTAACAACGGCAGCGGCTGGGCCGAGCACCAGGGGGTGAGCGTCGGCCGGGACGACGTGATGACGGCAACCCGCAGTGCCATCGATAAGTGCGCGCGCGCGCAGCGTCCAGCAGTGTTCGAGCCCAGGCCGGTAACGGTCATCCTGGAACCACAGGCGGTGGGCGACCTGATGGCGATGGCGTTCTGGTACGGTTTCGATCAACGCGCCAGGGACGAGGGTCGTTCGGCATTCTCCGACTACGATGCGACGCTCGGGCATCAATCCCTCTACTCTGACCCGGCCGATCCGGCGTTCCCGACAGTCTCGTTTTCAAACGATGGCCAGGCCCTCGGTAAATCGGTCTGGCTAGACGGCGGCAAACTGCAGCAGTTACTCACCAACCGCTACTGGGCGAGTAAAAACGATCTTGCGGTAAAGCCCGCACCCAGTAACCTGGTGCTGAGCGGAGACGGTACACCGCTGGAGGAGCTGATTCGCAGCACCGAGGACGGCATCCTGGTAACGCGTTTCTGGTATATCCGCTCGACCGACGCCAGGACACTGGGCTTCACTGGCATGACCCGCGATGGCACCTATCGCATCGAAAACGGCGAGGTCGCGCATCCGGTGGTGGATATGCGCTGGAATGAATCGG
>CALZHS010000195.1 GCA_945787265.1 uncultured Gammaproteobacteria bacterium
TTAAATCCGGTTCGCGGTGGCCTGGTTAAAAAACCCGCTGATTTTCGCTGGAGTAGCTACGCTCATAACGCGATGGGTAAAGTTGAACCCATGATCAGCGCACACCAGGAGTACCTCAAGCTCGGTAATAACGCAAAACAGCGGGCCAAAGCCTACAGCGCGCTGTTCAGACAACCGCTCAGCAGCCAATTGGTTGAGACCATAACCGAAACTGCGCTTAAGGGATGGGTACTGGGTGATAGCAGGTTTGCACGCAAGATCGAAAAACTCAGCGGTCGACGCGCATTACAGTTACCCAAGGGCCGTCCCCGGGGTAGCTAAGCTGGAATACCCCGATGAATGACGCTGAGGACAGGCGCGGACCCGGCTTAAAGTTTCCCCCGCCACTGCTGGCCATCGGGATTATCGGTCTTGGATACCTGGTCGACTGGTTTTCGCCGTTACCGATATCCGCCTGGGACCAGCTTTGGCTGACCGGCATTGCCCTGATTATGCTGTCGGTAATCGTTGCCCTGATTGCGCTGTTCCACTTTCTCGAGGCAAAAACCCACGTCGAACCCTGGCACCCGACAACGACGGTTATCGAAAGAGGCCTGTTCCGCTATAGCAGGAATCCCATTTACCTCGCGTTCTGTTCAACGACTGTCGGCAGCGGCCTGGCGTTAAACAGCTGGTGGGTCGTTATGGGCGTTCTGCCACTGGTGTACCTGTTACAGAAGCTGGTCATCAAGCGCGAGGAAACTTATCTCGAAAACAAGTTCGGCCAGGTCTACCTCGACTACAAAAAACGCGTCAGGCGCTGGCTTTAGGGGATAAGGCGATATAGGTGGCCCGCAAAATCGCCTGCGGACGATCTCCAACCTCGACCTCCAGCACCAGCTTTCCCTTACCGAGCTGCGTGAAGCCCTTGACGAAATCTTCACGCGCTTCGGTGGCGACGCGACAGCTGCACTCCAGTGCCGAGGTAACTGGTACGCGATAGGTAATCTCGGCTTTTGCGACCACCAGGTCTCCGTCCATCTCCAGCGCTTCCATGATATGCCTGCACAGTGCCCAGCCGCTGAGGACGGCGACGGCGTAAATACTGCCGGCAAAACCGGTACCGTGAATATTGACATTGGGTTCGAGCGGCGCGCTGACCTGGATTTCATCGAGGCCAAGCTTATCGATGGAAAATTGCATCGCATCGGAAAGCGGGATCGCGCTGCGGATTACCTGCTCCAGTTCCTGTTCCACCGTCATCTCAATAGCCCTGCCCGCGATCGACCAGGTTAAGCAACGGCTCACCCTTTTGCAGGCGCCGGTAGTTCTCGGCAATGTCGATGATGGCATCGCCCAGGTGGTAGCCTGAAACGTGGGGCGTTAGCTGCACCTTCGGGTGCAGCCACAGCGGGTTGTTCGCAGGCAGGGGTTCTTCCGACATTACATCCAGCACCGCCCCGGCCAGTAATCCGGCGTCGAGGGAATCTATCAGTTCGGCTTCGTTGACGAGGTCCCCGCGTCCGACATTGATAAATAATGAGCGTGGATTAAAGCGTTCGAAAAGATCGCGTCTGAACATGCCGAGCGTCTCGGGTGTCGACGGTAACACGGAAATCACGTAATCGGACAACGCCAATGCCTGGTTGAGTCCGTCAGCATCGACATGGCAGGTAATCCCTGGAATTTGCCTGGGCCTGCGGCTCCAGCCAAGTACATTGAATCCATTATCGACAAAGCGCTGCGCCACCAGCAGACCAATACGACCCAGGCCAAGCACCGCCACGGTCGTTTCGTCCGCTTTCCCTGGCGGGTAGGATATCCATTCCGATCGCGCCTGTTGCTGCTGGTATTGCCGCATGTGTCGCTGCTGCTGCAGCACGTAGGCCAGTGCATATTCGGCCATCTCGTTACCCGATGTGCTGGTTCGCAGGCGCGTAACCTGGATCGACGACGGCAATTCGGGATCGGCGAGAATATTGTTTACCCCGGCGCCGGTTTTCTGAATCACTTTCAGGTTCGGGTATCTTAAGGCTTCACGCGGCAAGTAACCGCTCACCGTCAGCATTTCAATTTCATCGAGGTTACCGGGCTGCTCAGCAGTGCGAATATCTGCTTCCGGGTAGTAGCGCAGCAATGCCGCGCGCAGCTCATCGTCCTTCATCCAGTCCGGGTGCTTGACGTCGATCAACAATGCCATGAATTCCTCGATGTTAATTTAACGAAGCCTGTAACCACGGGGTCGTCAAAGGGCCCGTAACACAATGACCCGTGCTATGCTCGCGCGCCGCATCATACTGTGCCCCGGGGCCAGGGTAAACCACGAATGCTCGGCCAATCGCCCGGGCTTGGTATACTATATCTGTCCTTCTGGCTTACAGCTGATCAGCATGCTGCATCTCATCGTGATCGCAATATTCGTGGCATTGCTACTGAGTGTGATTTTCTGGTGGCTGGTTTACCGGCAGTTTGATCCACACGACATGAATTCACACTCGCTCTACCGGCTGCACCAGGTATTGATCGCCGTTATCGCGATGCTTGCCATATCGCTGGCAGTCATCGTGGTGTTATCGAGCGATCCGGGTGATCCCGATTACTACCTGTTCTGGCCCTGATGCGCTGCGATGATTATTACAATACGATATCGAGAGATGCCCGCGGCACCTGCTCCGTTGTAATAAAATTCATGGTCACCAGTTTACGCTTGTGTTGCGGTACTCGCTGATAGAGCCAGTCATGCTCGTTGTCAGGGTGATCGGCCAGATAGAATTGCGTGGTTAGTCGCTCCCGGTTATCGAGCAGCACCTTGACGTGAATGTGGGGTGTCCGTCCCGGGTAAGGAACCGGTTTTATCGTTCGAAATCCATAGCGACCATCAGTGCCGGTTACCGTATGGCCGAATCCCTGGAAAGCCTTGTCACGCGACCTGAGACTAAAGTCACCTCGATGCAGGTAACGTCCCCTGACATCGCACTGCCAGATTTCGACACGCGCACCAGCAACGGGATTACCGTTTCGATCCAGCACCCGGCCGGCAAGTTCAACGACTTCGCCCCCGGCCTGCTCGACCTCGCCGGCAATTTTAACGAGATCGTAATCCACGTCCTCGTATCGCATTTTCGGGCCTGGATAAAATGGGCCTTCGCTGCCGCCTGGCGTCGAATCCGAAGTTGCGGCCAGTCCGGAGACCGGTAGCGCAAGCATGCCGAAAAATAGCCGACGACGTTTTTGATTCACTGGATCGATCATTTCACAGCCTCAAAATTAGCCTTGCGCGAAATTGTATCTCATAATTAAATATTGACCCAACAACCATCCGGTGCCCGATATGAAACTTCGCCTAATCGCTGAAGCCACTGCAACAGGATCGAGGGCAAAACCGGGCTCGCTTTTGCAGATAATTCCATGTCGCGGCCGGTTTGATCCTGTGGCTATCTCGCTTCCAGCGGCTCACGCCGATTTAACATATGGCCTAATAACCACTTGAAAGACCAATGAATAACGACGACAGCAAACCGACGCGTGACTTTATCGGCTACGCCGACCAGCCCCCCGAGGTCGTGTGGCCCGACGCTGCGCGCATCGCGGTTAATTTCTGTATCAACTACGAGGAAGGCGGCGAGCTTTGCGTTCTAAATGGTGACGATCGCTCCGAGGTTCGTGTCTCCGACGTTGCCGTGCAGGCGCGTATCGGTGGCCGCGATTTGAACATCGAATCCAGTTACGAGTATGGCTCCCGGGTAGGTTACTGGCGCCTGTTAAAGGCCTTTACCGACCGGGATCTGAAGGCCACGGTTAACCTCGTCGGCCTGGCCGGCTGGCAGAATCCCTATGCCTTGGAGGCAATGATCGACGCCGGATTCGATTTGCATCCGCACGGCTGGCGCTGGATTGATTTTTATGATCTCGATGAATCCGTGGAGCGTGAATACATCCGCAACAGCATCGAACAGGTGCGCGAGTTAACGGGTGAGCCACCGCTTGGATACTACGCCGGCATGCCGTCCCTGAACACGCGCAGGCTGGTGGTTGAAGCGGGTAACTTTCTCTACGATTCGGACGTTTACAACGATGACCTGCCCTATTGGTCGCCCGATTATCCTGAATTGCTATTGATCCCCTACTCGCTTGACACCAATGATTCCAAGTTTGGGCGCGGCGATCACGACTACCAGCTGGCGGACGAATTTTTCACCTATCTCAGGGACAGCTTCGATACCCTGTATGCCGAGGGTGAGACCCGGCCGAAGATGATGACGGTCGGGCTGCATGCCCGCCTGATTGGACGCCCCGGGCGAATCGGCAGCCTGCACAAGTTTCTGGATTACGTGCTCGGACACGACCGCGCCTGGATTTGTCGTCGAGACGACCTGGCGCGTTACTGGGCCCAGAATTACCCCAATCGAAGCGCCTGAAACGTGACGTGGTTATGCCTGCTGTATCGTGCCTGGAGTATTTGTGTCGCAGTTTCGTTAAACAGCGCCCATAAACGATACTGATCTATTCGACATCCCAGTAGCGCACCATTTCGAGATACAGGAACGATGCCGACCAGGTAATCAGCAACAGCCCGGCCAGTGATTCGATGCCGGTCAGGTAGCGCAGGGCACCCAGCGGTTCGATATCCCCAAAACCCAGCGTGCTGAAAGTGGTAAACGAGTAATAGACGCTTGCCAGTAAACTTCCGTCGAAGTTTCCGACCAGCCTGCCCAGGTCGTCAGCGTGGTGCATCCAGTAATAGGCACCTGCGAAAATCAGGACCTCGATCGAATGCGCGACCAGCGCGCCAATCACGCCAAG
>CALZHS010000196.1 GCA_945787265.1 uncultured Gammaproteobacteria bacterium
GCGCCGAGCAAGACGAGGCCGAGTCAAATTTTGTCTCCGCCAAAAACACGTTACTGTTACAAACCCGGTTGGCTTCACAGCAATCGCGCACGGCTTACCTCGACGTGGTTTCTGGAATCAGCCAGGTCAAGGCGCTCAAGCAGGCAAATGAGTCGAGTAAAATTGCCCTCGAGGCAACCCAGGCAGGATTTGAAGTCGGCACGCGAACCTCGGTCGACGTGTTGGTATCGCTGCGGGAAACCTACCGCACCCGTCGCGACTACGCGAGTTCAGGTTATGAATACCTGCTCAATAAGCTGAGATTGAAACAGGCAGCGGGAATCCTCAAGGAAGACGACCTTTTCGAAATCAACCGCTGGTTGATTCAGCCATAGCCGATGGGCGAATCGAGCTCCGTTTTATTCAAGGCGAGCGATTACTTTTCACCGAAATTCTGGCCGATGTGGTGCATTATCGGCCTGTTGCGCCTGGCTTCGTTACTGCCATTTCGAATCGGGCTATCGATTGGCCGGCTGACTGGCCGCGTTATCTACCTCATTACCGGTTCGCGCAAGAAAATCGTGGATATCAATCTCGCGCGCTGTATTCCTGAAAAATCTCTCGACGAGCGCAATCGCATCAAAAAAGCCTGTTATCAAAATATCGGTATTTCATTGATCGAAATGGCGATGTGCTGGTGGTGGGACGCAGACAAGTTGAGATCGATTGTTGAAATTGAAGGACGCGAACATCTCGACGCGGTGCTCGACAGCGGGCGCGGAGCTATCCTGCTGACCGGCCATTTCACCAGTCTCGAAATCGGGGCTCGCCTGCTGGCACTTTTCATGCCGGTGCAGGTTATGTATCGCACCCAGCGAAACCAGCTGTTCGACAGCTACCTTTACACGCGGCGCTGCAGTTACTTCGTCAACACGGTATCACGCAAGAATACCCGGCTGTTGATCAAGGGCATCAAGCAAAAAATTCCAACCTGGTATGCGCCGGACCAGGATTTCAAACGTGAGCGTAACGTATTTGCGCCCTTCATGGGCATCGCTACCGCAACCATTACCGCCAGTTCACGCCTGGCGCAGTCGTCGGGAGCAGCGATGCTGCCCTACTACCCGGAACGCAAAAAGGATGGCAGTGGCTATATTCTCCACATCGATGCCCCGCTCGAGAACTTCCCGAGCGCTGATGAATACGAAGATGCCAGTGCCATTAACCGCTCGATCGAAAAGTATGTACGACAGTTCCCCGAAAACTACATGTGGATACACCAGCGTTTTAAAACCCGTCCTCCCGGTGAGCCCCCCTTCTACCCGTGAATCGATGAAATGACTACGCCTTCGCCTGGGTTTGGATATCGACTGCTCGGACTTCCACTGTCTCTTTTCTGGATCCTGCACGCGCTGAAACACGGTTTCAAACACGGATTGTCGCGTTACCTTTCGATGCGAATTTTCGGCCTGGAAGGCAGCAGCGATGAACGGGTCTGGGTGCACGCCTCGTCGGTTGGCGAGGTCCGCGCCGTCACGCCGTTGGTGCAGGCGCTGATGCAGCAGGGTGAACGCATGTTATTTACGAGTTTTACCGCGACCGGCTACCGCGCAATTCAGGACATTTTCTCCGATTCGGTTTGCAGCGGCGTGATTCCACTCGATCAATACTGGCCGTGCCGGCGCTTCTTTCGACAGCACAGGATAAAGCTTGGCCTGGTCATGGAAACCGAGCTTTGGCCCGAGCTCCTCTACCAGGCGCGCAGCCACGGTGTCGAGTTGCTGCTGGTCAATGCCCGCCTGTCACGTAAATCGCTGGACGCGGGTGGATTCGTGCGCGGCCTGTTATCGACGACACTCGGCTATTTCTCTCATATCCTGGCGCGCAATAAAACAGACCGGGATGCATTTGCCAGCCTGGGTGTCAGCGAAGATCGCATCAGAATCGTTGGCAACCTCAAGTTAAACGCGAAACAGACGAACCCGGGTTCCCGGTCGATCGAGCGCGATTACGTGATCCTGGCTTCCAGCCACTCCGGTGAAGAAGAGCAGTTTCTGGCGGCACGCCCGCCGCAACTCGAGCACCTTCTGATCGTACTGGCACCCCGGCATCCCGACCGCAGCGGCGCAATCCAGGTCCAGATCGAGGGCTTGGGCATGGCTTATTCAGTGCGCAGCAAAGCGCAACCAATCGTGCCGGAAACCGAGGTATACCTGGCGGATACGCTGGGCGAGTTAGCCGCCTTGATGGCCCACGCCCGAATTGTCATTATGGGGGGCTCTTTCGACACAACCGGTGGCCACAACCTGTTCGAGCCTGCCAGCCTCGGCTGCGCGATTATTACCGGGCCCTCGGACAGCAATATTGCCGAGGATATCCGCATGCTTGGCGCCGACCGGGGCGTACTGCAGGTCGAGAACCTTGACCAGTGCTGGGCTGCGATCGCAGACCTGCTCGAATACCCGGAACGGGCGCGGGCACTGGGACAGGAGGCAAAATCGCGCGTGGCGCAACAGCCGGACATCGTTCAGCAATACCTGGCCGTTATCGGTAAGCGACTGTAACCGGTTCCTTTAAGACTGGTAACCATCCATCAGGGCCTGCCAGTCGTCGTCGCTATAGTGGAGATTAAGATTCCGGTTTCTCTTTTCAATCGATCGCTGTAAGCGGAAAAGGGGTTGCCATTGCCAGTCGTCGATTTGATTCATGATCCGCGCCCGGTCGAAATCGATCACGAAAAAACGGTTACTCGAATCGACCAGTATATTGTCCGAGTTGAGATCGGCGTGGCGTATACCCTGCGCGTGCAGACGCTTGATCAGCAACCCCAGTTGGTACCAGTTTTCTGTGCCGAGATTCTCGCGCTGCAGGCGCTGTGTCAGCATCTCGGTATCGACCAGGTACGCCGTTATCAATGCCGCGCGATAAACCAGGCCGGTGCGGCAGGCACAGGCAGCGATCGGCTCGGGCACGGGCAGGTCTGCTTTACGCGCGCGCTGTAAAATTTTCCATTCACGCCAGGGCCGAGTCAGGGCCTTACCCAGCCACAGGTATTGATCGCTGAGCATCTTGCCCACCATGCCGCCGCGAAGATAACGGCGCAGAACGGCTTCCCTGCCATCGATCTCGATCAGGCAGCTTCCGCCTCGCCCCCCGGCGCTGATAACCTGATAACCCGGTTGACGTTGCCAGTAGTCGGCAGTAAACATTTCGTCGCTAAATTCGCCTGTACTGCCTCGTGATTGCAGGATGAAGCATTTGGACGATTTAAATTCGCGCGTCATGTTGCCCGATATCGTCGACCATAACCTGGGCCTGGTATCCTTCGTTGACGAGCATCGATCCATCGCTGGATACGGAATCGATACTCACTTCACTGATGTCGGCAGCAGAAATCTGCGCATCCGTCGACGTGATCTTGTGGTAATGCGGCGTGTAACCAATCCACTGACCAAGATTACTGTTGATCTGCTGCTCCCAAAGCACTTCAGCCCGGGTACCCAGGTGACGCTCGAGTTCCTGCTGCTTCAACCTGGACGCCAGTGCATGCATCTCGCGGCTGCGTAACTTTTTAATGGTGCCATCGACCTGTCCCGGCAAACCGGCTGCCTTGGTTCCCGCACGTGCCGAAAAAGGGAATATATGGATATGCCCGAACCCGGTCCTGGCAACGAAATCCACGGTCTCGCGCCATTCTTGCTCGGTTTCGCCTGGAAACCCGGTTATCAGGTCCGTTGTTACATTGAATAACGGGATCGCCTCACGTGCCTTATCCACCAGGCGCGCAAACTCGCTGGTCTTACAACGCCGCGCCATGCGACGTAAAACCGTGTCGCAACCACTTTGAATCGGCAGGTGCATATGCGGCATCAGGCGTGGATCCCGGAACAAATCAAAGAAATTATCAGGCAGGTCCCAGGGTTCGACCGAGGCCAGCCGGATCCTGGGAATCTGGCTATGCTCGAGAATCTCGCTCAGCAGGCGATAGAGGCTGGAGCCGATATCGCTGCCGTAACCGCCGACATGCACACCGGTCAGCGCAATTTCCTGCACCCCCTGTCGATGCAACCTGTTTATCTCGGCCAGAATGTCCGCCTCGCGGCGACTGCGCTCGGCGCCCCTTGCTATCGTGACGATACAATAAGTACAGCGATAGCGACACCCATCCTGGATCTTGATAAATCCACGGTGGCGACCCCGCATTAACAATGCGTTCAGCGATTGATCAACCGCTGGCTGTGGCAGGTTATCATTGACATTATGGTTGTCTACCAGGGCCAGCGTGGATTCTACCAGTTGCTCTTTGTGCTGATTATCGACAACGAGGTCAACACCAAGGTAGCCTTTGACCGCGTCAGGATTGAGACTGGCGTGACAGCCCGTAACCACGAGGCTGGCCTGCGGATTGTTACGCTGCAGGCGTCCAATCTGCTGGCGTGATTTACGATCCGCCTGCGCGGTAACGGCGCAGGAGTTAAACACGACCACGTCGGCCTCCGCGGCATCGGTTGTGACCTGGTGTCCGCGCTGCATGAATTCGCTGGCCCAGGTTTCGAGCTCGGCTTCGTTAAGCCGACAGCCGAGTGCCTGGAAGTTGATCAACACTGGTTGATTGCTCCTGAAAAAGTCCGCGGATTCTAACAACTTACACTGCCAAAACCCAGATTATTTCAGGGACCCAGCTCCGAAAGAACGCCGCAAAAGACGCTGCCAACCGGCGCTAGCGCCGGTTGGTCCATCCATGGAATCGCTTGGAGCGCGGCGTCCATGCCGCGCTACACTTTTGCGGCGTTCTTT
>CALZHS010000197.1 GCA_945787265.1 uncultured Gammaproteobacteria bacterium
GGGTGGTGGTGAGCTTCCGCCAGCGGCAACGGTTGGCGGTGAGGAAATTACCGCACGCGACCTGGACCAGGCATACGCAAACTATCGTCAAAGGTTGGCGCAACTATTCGGCGGCACGATTCCCGAAACTTTTGGCAGTGAATCGATACTGCGCGAGCAGGTTCTGAGTCAGCTAATCGAAGAACGCGTGCTGCGGCAATACGCGCAGAAGCAGCGCTACCGTATTGGCAACGATGAACTGAATAAAATGATCCGCCGCATGGACGCGTTTCAACGCGATGGGCAGTTCGATACCGATATTTACCAGTCGCAACTGCGTTCTCTTGGATACTCACCGGTTGGATTCGAACAGGAACTCCGGATTAGCGGATCGATGGAACAGTTTCAAAACGGTATTCTGGAGACCGCCTTCGTGGCACCGGTTTTCAAGGATCGGTTTACGCAACTCGGCAATCAAACACGAAAAATAAGATCGTTGACCTACAGGGTCGATACAAACTCAATCCAGGTCGATAATGCCGAGATAGAACAGCATTATCAGGCACAGGCCAATCGATACCGTATTCCGGAAAAAGTTAAAGTTGACTACATCGAACTAAGCCTTGACGGTATCAAGGCAAACATTGATGTCAGGGCTGATGATGTATTGGCACGGTACCAGGAAAATCAGGCAGCTTATACCAGTGCTGAAATCAGGGAGGCGAGTCATATACTGATCAAGGTTACCGAAGACGAGCCGGCTGACCAGGCGCTGGCGAGAATTACCGAAATCCGCCAACGTATCATTAATGGAGAAGGGTTTTCCGACCTCGCCAAGGCGCTTTCCGAAGATCCCGGATCGGCAGACAGCGGCGGCAACCTTGGGGAAATCGAGCGTGGCCTCATGGTGCAACCATTTGAAGCAGCCCTGTTCTCCATGCAGGTCGATCAATTAAGCGAACCGGTTAAAACGGCATTTGGTTGGCACCTGATCAAATTGCACTCGATAAGCGGTGGTGAAACACAATCTTTTGAGTCGTTGAAAGCGAGCCTCGAGGATGAAATTAAAACCGAGCTCGCGGAAACGCAGATTTATGATCTGGTCGAGAATCTGGCAAATCTCGCATACGAGCAGCCCGATTCCCTGTCACCTGCAGCCGAGCAGCTGGATTTATCGGTACAGACCAGCGACTGGTTTGATCGCTCGACAGGCGAGGGCATTGCTGCCGAACCGAAAATTCGTCAGATCGCATTCTCCCCGGAAGTTTTAACCCAGGGGCTTAACAGTGAAGCCATTGAACTCGGGGATGATCGCGTGGTGTTTTTACGCCTGCACCAGCGCGAAGCCTCCACACCCCAACCCCTGGAACAGGTGAGGGAATTAATAACAGCAGAGTTGGTCAAGATTAAGGCCAGTGAACTGAGCCAAAAGGCAGGAGCGGATGCGCTCGCGGAGCTGGAGGCGGGTAAATCGCTTGAAGATCTGGCGCGGGAATGGTCATCTTCAATCAGTGATCTCGGGTTTATCCAGCGCAATCAATCCGATGTCGATGCGGCCATACTGAATCGGGCTTTCTCCATGCGCAAGCCGGATCAGGGTAAAGTCTACGACGGATTGTCAAAATCGAGCGGTGAGTATGTGATACTTGAACTGTCAGCCGTGGTATCGAACGATACAGTCACCGATAGTGAAGCGCTTGACAGGCTAGTCCAGGGGCTTGGAAATCTGGAGTATCAGGCGGTGCTCAAATTATTGACCAGTCGTGCAGATATTACGAAAACACCGCCGGAAGATCTGGAGGACCTGTAAATACAGAAGGGGCGGGCGATTATTCAAGTACGCCCATACTGACGATATTGTAGCCGGAATCGACGTAGATATTTTCCCCGGTAATCCCGGCCGCGAGGTCCGAACATAAAAAAGCCCCGACATTACCGACGTCCTCGATCGTAACGTTGCGACGCAGCGGTGCGTTAGTTGAGACTTCATCCAGGATCTTCTTGAAACTGCCAATGCCGGCCGATGCAAGCGTTTTAATCGGACCGGCCGAGACCGAATTGACACGGATTCCCTCGGGACCGAGGGCGGCCGCGAGGTAACGCACATTGGCCTCGAGGCTGGCTTTGGCGACACCCATTATGTTGTAGTTCGGCAACGCGCGTTCCGACCCGAGATAAGTCATCGTGATGATCGCTCCGTTCGTATTTTGCATCATGGGTCGCGCCGCTTTTGCCATTCCAGCAAGGCTGTAAGAACTTATATCATGCGCGATGCGGAAACCTTCCCGATCAAGATTCTGGAGATAATCCCCGGCAAGGGCTTCGCGTGGAGCGAACGCAACCGAGTGCACCAGCGCGTCAAGCTTGTCCCAGCGAGTCGCTAACTGCTGAAACAGTTCCGTAATTTCATCGTCACTGCAAACATCGCAAGGCAGCACAATATCGGACTCAAATTCGGCAGCAAATTTTTCGACTCTGGGTTTTAGTTTGTCGTTGGCATAGCTAAAAGCGAGCTCGGCACCCTCACGATGCATCGCCTGTGCGATGCCGTATGCAATTGAACGGTCACTGGCGATACCCACGATGAGTGCTTTCTTACCGGCTAAAAATCCCATTATTGCTCCCGACAAATGAAAACCATTCTGTCAGCCTCTTCGCTTTCATGCAATCCCAAACTGGGCCCATGTTAGAGGCATGAATTCGGGGCCGAATACCTGGCCGGTGCGTGTTATCCAGTGCCGAATAAATCTTGCAGCAGCTCGGGAACAAAAGGACGACCCCTCTGGTTTAGTGATGTTCCGGTAATGATGGCGGCCAACATGAGTTTCTCGTCGGGAAGACGAAAAATATCCTGCTGGAACTCGAAGCGCACAGGCGACACTCGTCGAATCAAACTGCGCACGACGAAACGATCATTACTGACGAGCGAGTTTTTATAATCCAGTACTGCCCTGATGACCACCAGGTTGACGCCAGTGGCTGTCAACTCGGCAAAATTAATACCATGGCTACGCAGGAATTCATGGCGCGCATGCTCAAGGTAATTCTGATAGACGCCATTATTGACCACACCCTGCATGTCGCATTCGTAGTCGCGAACCTCGAATTCCAACTCGTGGGTGTATTGCACAGTTTCAGGAGAGTTCATGGGGAGCGCATGTTGCCATATTCGTCAGATGAGTCAATACGGCAAGAAATTCTATAAAACGGTTGCAATTACTTTAAATGATGTCCGTAATTGTAGTTCTGACAACCTGTTACTGCTGCAGCGAAAAACTATGAATCTTTCAGATTTTGGCGAACGATTCCGCGGTTACTCAGGGATTACCCATTTAATGGACGATCTCGCAGAGGGCCTGGCTCAACCGGGGATGATTATGCTCGGTGGCGGAAATCCTGCCGCAATACCGGAAGTTATATCGGTTTTCGAATCCGTTATCGACAAGTTGAATAAATCGGGCAAGCTGCTCGGCGCCCTTGCCAATTACGATGGTCCACAGGGTAAAACTCTCTTCCTGGAGACGCTGGCCGAGTTCTTTCGACAACAGTACGGCTGGGAGATTACGCGTAATAACATAGCGCTGACGCATGGCAGTCAAAGTTCTTTTTACATTCTCTTCAACTCTTTCGCGGGCAAGTCCGGTGCAAGCGAGAAACGCGTATTAATACCGCTGGTACCCGAGTATATTGGCTATTGTGACGTCGGTGTAGAGGAGGGCATGATAACCAGCCAGGAGGCCCGGATTCAGCACCTGGAAGACGACTTTTTCAAGTACCAGGTAGACTTTGACAATTTGCAGGTTGACAAGAGTGTTGGCCTGATCTGCGTGTCACGGCCGACCAATCCCAGTGGTAATGTGTTAACCGACGACGAATGCCGGCAGCTCGATCACATAGCCATTAAACAGGATGTGCCGTTGCTGATCGATAACGCCTACGGCACGCCGTTTCCGAATATTATATTTAACCAGGTTAACCCGTTCTGGAACGAAAACTGTATCGTTTGCATGAGCCTGTCGAAGCTTGGACTTCCCGGCAGCCGAACCGGCATCGTGATCGCGAACGAGGATGTAATCCGTTTTTTCTCGAACATGACGGCCATCACCAGTCTCGCACCGGCCGGCCTGGGTGCCGAGATCGTCAATCAGTTGATCACCGATAATGCCCTGTTGCCGCTCTGTCACGACTTGATCCAGCCGTTTTATAAACGACGTTGTGAACAGGCAGTGGGTTTATTACGCGACGCGATTTCCAGTCCCGGCTTGCATATTCACAAACCTGAAGGATCTATATTTTTATGGCTCTGGTTTGATGGACTGAAGATAACGACCAGCGAACTTTACCAGCGATTGAAGCAAAAAGGCCTGCTGGTTGTACCGGGAAAATATTTCTTTCCCGGGCAGACTAACGCATCCGACCATGCCGAGAGCTGCATTCGCATGAGCTATGCACAGAGTGAACAGGATTTGACCCGGGGAATTGAAATTCTAGCCGAGGAGTTAAGCGCCTGCTGGTAACAAGGCAGGCAGGTGTTACTTGGAGGTGTGTGTAAAGACGCCATCCCAGTCGCTACCGGGTGGCTCACTGCGGTAGAATTCAATTCGATCCAGATAAACCTGATAGAGCAATCGCCCAGGACTCGCACGCTTGAGATTGAAGAAATCGAGTTCTGCCTTATCCCAGGACTGGGCACGGAAGTGTCGCAACGCCTGCTGGTAGGCGTTGAGTTCCGAGGTGACCGTTTCTTCCAGATCATCCTGGTGGCCGATTGGTTCGAAAATAGCGACCGGTTCGTTCGAAAATAGCGACCGGTTCGTTCTTGCCCTTAACGCGGACGAGATCGAGTTCACGAAATACATACTCGGGAATTTCGGTTTTGGTTGTTTCGCTGACGATAATGTTGACGCCGTAGTTTTTGGTCAGGCCTTCGAGTCGCGATCCGAGATTTACCGCATCACCAAGCACCGTGTAGGCCATGCGAAACTCCGATCCCATATTGCCAACGTTCATATTCCCGGTGTTCAAGCCGATGCCGATATTGACATCGGGCCAGCCGCGTTGCTTGAAATCCGCCTGCATTATCTTCAACTCTTCGATCATTTCCATGGCAGCGTAGAGTGCATGCCGGGCATGTTCCGGGTCAGCGAGCGGCGCACCCCAAAACGACATAATTGCATCGCCCATGTACTTGTCAATGGTGCCCCGGTGCTTGTGAATGACGCGGGTCATGGGTGTCAGTAAAGCGTTCATCAGCTGCGTCAGCTGCTTTGGGTCCATGCCCTCCGAAATCGATGTGAAACCACGTACGTCAGAGAACAGTACCGTCATTTCCCGGTTTTCACCTTCCAGCGAATACTCTTGCGGAGATTTGCTCATCTCGTCAACCAGCTCGGGCGGGATATAGTGCCCGAACAGGTTGGCCAGCTGGCGCTTCCCACGTGATTCGATGAAGAAGCCATAAGTCATGTGGAACATGAAAATCAATACGATCAGCAGCAGAGGACTGGCCAGGGGCAGGATCAAATTGCTGTTCCAGGCAACTAAAGTTCCGGTCGTTACTAATCCAGCCAGACCCAGCGTTGCAACCGCAGCAAGCAGTGGGGAAAACAGGGGCAGCAGCAATGCCATGCTCACCGCGATAACGACCAGTAGCACAAATTCGTAACCCAGGGTCCAGGCCGGTTTATGCTTGATACGGTTATCCAGGATACCGGAAATAATGTTGGCGTGGACTTCCACCCCAGGGTAAATATTCTGAACCGGGGTGGAGCGCAAATCGAGAAGGCCGGGTGCCGAGGTTCCAACCATTACTATTTTCCCTTCCAATTGGGCCTTGTCTGCTTCCCCGTTGAGTATTTTATAAGCGGGTATATATGGAAAGCTGCCCTGCGGGCCACGATAAGGCACGAATACCGCACCGCTGGCATCCACGGGGATTCGAAAATCGTTCACGATGAGGGATTCGAGTGCGTAATATTCGCTATCACCCTGCGTTCCATCGGTCTCGACCACTAAATCAATGTCGCTGGCAGCAAGATGCGCCTGGGTTGTGGCCAGGGCGAGAGACGCAAACAGGTACCCATCATAAGTCTGTATCAACGGTACGCGACGAAAAACGCCATCGGCATCGACAAAAGGATTATCGAAATATCCCCCAGACCTGGCCGAGGTCTGCAGTATTCCGAGATTGCCACCGTAACCGGCTGCCTTGTTGATTGGCAGGCGTTCGATCCATTGAGTATCCATTTTGGCCAAAGCCGGTGGCAGTAATCCGGTTTCGCCAGATTCACCTTCCTGTAATCGAGTCTTAAAGTAATACCCCAGCACAACATTTTTACCGATAAGGCTTTGCGCAAAAATATCGTCAAGCATCAGTTCAGGGCGAATCCTTTCCAGCTCGTTCAGGTATTCGGTATTGTTCTTCAGGGTAGTGCGGGCCAGTTGCTCAAATTGTTCCAGTCCAGAGCTCTGGTCTTTCTCGGCAAACACGATGTCAAAGCCGACTACATCGGCCTGATAAAGTCCGAACAGATTTTCAACCATGGTAGCCAACTGGTCACGGCCCCACGGCCATCGACCGACCCTGGCTAACGAGTTTTCGTCGATATCGACGATGACAACGCGGTCGTCAATCGCGTCAGGAAGGGTAAAATTGAGCCGGGCATCATAGGTCCAGTTTTCCAGCTGCTTGATGAACGGATACTTATAGAGCCCGGAAGTGTCAATCAACAGCACGCACAAAATTAGTGCGTTAAGCACTAATCGTATAATGCGCTGGAGTTGCATTGCTTGCTCCCGAAACCAGGCTCGGCCGAGCAGCCGCGAGGGTTTACTTCAGGTAAAATTCCATTTTCACGCCGGCGACTTCGATAATATCGTGGCTTTTAAGCTCGTGGGCATTGGACCCGATAGGTGAACCGCCGACTTTGGGTACGCTGTTATTGGGACCACCGTCAACGTGAATTAAAAAGAAACCCTGGGGACGACGGGTTATTGCGGCAACCTGAACACCAGGCTGGCCGATAGTGGTTAACGCTTTCGTGAGTATCAATTCCTTACCCGCATTGGCACCACTTAAGAGTTGCAGGCAGGCTTCCCTGTTGGCCATCGGTGAAGCTGCGGTTGCTGCAGCCTCGGAGGCGATCGCGGCGGATATTTTCTGCACCGATTTATCGATTTCCTTGCCACCGGCTTCCTCGGGCATACCCGCTTCGCCGGGACGAATAATCATGGTTTGTTCAAAATCCTGTTCGCCA
>CALZHS010000198.1 GCA_945787265.1 uncultured Gammaproteobacteria bacterium
TCGAGAAAATTGAAGGCGCCGAAAAACAGCACCAGCATCACGAACGCCGCGGCATAGCCATCGAGAAAAGACAGCCCCGCTTCGGCCAGCACCAGCATCGACACCGCGAGCAGGAATACGGCGTGCGATTTCCTGTATTTCTCGGCCATGATCACCATCGGCAGCAACAGTACTATCGATAGCGCGAATACCGGCAGGTAGGTGCGCCAGTGCAGGGCTTCCTCGACCATCAGGCTTTGCTGCAGCACCAGTGGAAACACGACAAACGTCGCTGCCAGCACCAGGTGCAGCACAAACACGCCAAACCCGAGCTTTAGCAGCTCGGCATCACTGATAATCCTGCCTACATCCTGGATCGATAACTGCGCATCGCGATGAAAACCCTGGCTGGGCGGCCTTGGGGTAACGAAAATAACCACCAGGATACCCAGTATTGCGAGCCCGGCCGTCATCCAGAACAGCAAGCGCAGGCCGAACTCGGCCGCGATCACCGGTCCGATGACCATCGATATCATGAAGCTTGCCCCGATCGACATGCCGATAATCGCCATGATGCGGATGCGGACTTCTTCGCGCGTCAGGTCAGCTGCGAGTGCCATCACCGCGGCGGCGATTGCGCCCAGGCCCTGCAGCGCGCGACCCGCGATGACCTGCATGATGGTCTCGGCTTCGGCGGCCAGCATGCTGCCGGCGCAGAAAATCAGTAAACCGGTTACGATGACCGCCTTACGACCGAATCGATCCGACAGGAAACCGAACGGCAGCTGGAATAACCCCTGTGTGAGTCCGTAGATACCGATTGCCAATCCAATCAGCACCGGCGTAGCGCCGCTGTATTCATGGGCATGCAGGCTGAACACCGGCAGGATCATGAACAGGCCGAGCATGCGCAATGCGTATACCAGCGCAAGAGAAAAGGCGGCTCTTTTTTCAGTTTCTAGCATCGGCCCGATTACGCCTGGCGCATGGGAAAGGCGCGATTCTAACGATTCGATCCCCTCATGGGAACCGCAGAAAACTATTTCTGGGTAACGCGCGAAATATTAATCTCAAGTCGTTATAATGTCGGGTTTGGCCCCACTGATCGTTGGCAATGGAATCAATCACAATTCGCGGTGCTCGCACCCATAATCTCAAGAATATCGACCTCACGTTACCGCGCGACAAGCTGATCGTGATTACCGGTCTGTCGGGCTCGGGAAAGTCTTCGCTCGCCTTCGACACGATATTCGCCGAGGGACAAAGGCGCTACGTCGAGTCACTGTCGACCTATGCGCGCCAGTTCCTGTCGGTCATGGAAAAACCCGATATCGATCACATCGAGGGCCTGTCACCGGCGATTTCAATCGAGCAAAAGACAACTTCGCACAATCCGCGCTCTACCGTGGGCACGATTACCGAAATCTACGACTACCTGCGCCTGCTCTATGCCCGCGTTGGCACGCCGCGTTGCCCCACCCATGATTTGCCGCTCGAGGCCAGCACCGTCAGCCAGATGGTCGATCAGATCCTGGCGCTGCCCGAGGATAATAGATTGATGCTGCTGGCTCCGGTGGTAAGCAATCGCAAGGGTGAACACGTACAGCTGTTCGACAGCCTGCACAAGCAGGGATTCATTCGTGCGAGGGTTAATGGCGAGCTGGTTGAACTCGACGACCCACCCCAACTGGAGCTGCGCAAGAAGCACAACATCGATGTCGTGGTGGACCGCTTCAAGGTTCGACCGGACCTGAAACTGCGCCTTGCGGAATCGCTGGAAACGGCACTGCACCTGTCCGATGGTGTCGTCAAGGTCGCCAGTATCGATTCCGAGTCCGATTTCGAAGAAATGCGATTTTCCGCCAACTTTGCCTGTCCCGAGTGCGGCTACTCGATCAGCGAACTGGAACCGCGCCTGTTCTCGTTCAACAGCCCGGTGGGTGCCTGCCCCGAATGCGACGGTATCGGCACGATGCAGTTCTTCGATCCCAGGTTGGTGGTCAAATCCCCCGAACTGAGTCTCGCAGGCGGGGCGATTCGCGGTTGGGATCGGCGCAACGGCTATTATTTCCAGATGCTGCAATCGCTGGCGGCGCATTTTGACTTCGACGTGGAATTGCCATTCGGCCAGCTCGAGCCGCGTATACAGGACGTGATTCTGAACGGCTCGCCCGAAGACGTGAAGTTCAGCTATCGCAGCGAGCGTGGCGATCAGCGGGTACAGAAACACCCTTTTGAAGGCATTTTACCGAACCTCAAGCGTCGCTACCGGGACACCGAGTCGAGCGTGGTGCGCGAAGAACTGGCCAAGTTCATGTCGAACCAGCCTTGCCAGACCTGCGCTGGCGAACGGCTCAACCAGGCCGCGCGCCACGTGTTTGTTGCCGATCGCAACCTTGCCAGCATTACGCAGCTGCCGATTGAAGAGGCGCTCCGGTTTTTCAATACGCTCGAGTTAACGGGCAAAAAAGGCGAGATTGCGGCCAAGATCACCAAGGAAATTCGCGAGCGTTTGAGTTTCCTGGTCAACGTCGGGCTCGATTACCTCTCCCTGAGCCGCAGTGCGGAGACCCTTTCCGGCGGCGAGGCGCAGCGCATTCGGCTGGCCAGCCAGATCGGCGCCGGCCTGGTCGGTGTCATGTATATCCTCGACGAGCCCTCGATCGGTTTGCATCAGCGCGACAACGAACGCCTGCTGAAAACGCTAACCTTCCTGCGTGACCTCGGTAACACGGTAATCGTCGTCGAACATGACGAAGAGGCGATACAGGCGGCCGACTTCATAGTCGATATCGGGCCTGGCGCGGGCGTGCACGGCGGCGAGATCGTTGCCACCGGCAGCGCTAGCGAAATCGCCAGCCACGAGCATTCGATTACCGGGCAGTATTTATCTGGTGCGCGCAGCATCGAAGTTCCGCACAAGCGAACCGCTGCCAAAAAGCAAAAATTCATCCGCATCAACGGGGCCACCAGTAACAATCTGAAATCGGTCGCGCTTGAGCTGCCGATCGGCCTGTTTACCTGTGTCACCGGGGTATCGGGTTCCGGCAAATCGACCCTGATCAACGAAACCCTCTACAAGCTCGCCGCAATCGAGATTTACGGCAGTAATTTCAGCGCCGGTAGTTACGAGAGCTGTAGCGGTTTTGATCAGTTCGACAAGGTCATCGACATCAATCAAAGCCCGATCGGCCGCACCCCGCGCTCCAATCCCGCGACCTACACCGGGCTGTTTACCCCGATCCGCGAACTCTTTGCCGGCACCCAGGAAGCGCGCTCGCGCGGCTATAAACCCGGCCGCTTCAGCTTTAACGTCAAGGGTGGGCGCTGCGAGGCCTGCCAGGGCGACGGCGTCACCAAGGTCGAAATGCACTTCCTGCCCGACGTTTACGTCACCTGCGACATCTGCAGGGGCAAGCGCTATAACCGCGAAACCCTGGACATCACCTACAAGGGCAAATCGATTCACCAGGTGCTGGAGATGACGGTCGAGGAAGCGACCACGTTTTTCAGCGCCATCCCGGTAATCAAGCGCAAGCTCGATACGCTGATGGACGTGGGCCTGAGCTATATCACGCTGGGCCAGAATGCGACCACGCTCTCCGGTGGCGAAGCGCAGCGCATCAAGCTTTCGCGCGAACTTTCCAAGCGCGATACCGGCAGAACACTCTACATACTGGACGAACCGACCACGGGTCTGCACTTTCACGATGTCGAGCAGCTGCTCGCCGTTCTGCATCGCCTGCGTGACCACGGCAATACCATCGTCGTGATCGAACACAACCTGCACGTTATCAAGACCGCGGACTGGATCATCGATCTTGGGCCCGAGGGCGGCGACAAGGGTGGCGAGATCATCGCTGCAGGCTCACCCGAACAGGTCGCTATGGTGGATCGTTCCTATACTGGGCAATACCTGAAATCGATACTGACCAGCATTGACTCGCAAAAGGCATCGGCATGACGCGCGCAATAAACTGTTTCAAGGCCTATGACGCGCGCGGCAGGGTGCCCGATGAACTCAATGTCGATATTGCTTATCGCGTCGGTCGCGCCTACGCGGAATTCATCAAACCGCAACGGGTCGCGGTTGGACGGGACGTACGCCTGACCAGTGAAGAATTATTCGATGCACTATCCCGCGGGCTTACCGACAGTGGTGTCGACGTCCTCGATCTCGGCCTCTGTGGCACCGAACAGGTTTACTTTGCTGCTTTCCACCTTGAACTTGACGGGGGCATCATGATCACCGCGAGCCACAACCCGGTTGACTACAACGGCTTCAAGTTCGTGCGCGAATCCGCCAAACCCCTGAGCGCCGACACTGGACTCGAGGATATTCGCCGGATTGCCGAGGAGGAATCCTTCAGTGAAGCAACACGCAAAGGCAACATTATCCCGACCGACCTTTCCGGCGACTATATTGACCATCTGCTGGGATATATCGGCAACCTCGATAATCTCAAGCCGCTTAAAATTATCTGCAACCCGGGTAACGGTATGGCCGGCCCGGTCATCGACCTGCTCGAGCAACACTTGCCCTTCGAGTTCATTAAAATTCAGCATGAGCCCGACGGGACTTTTCCCAACGGCGTTCCCAATCCACTGCTACCCGAAGGTAGAGGCGCAACCGTTGACGCGATCAGGCAGCATGACGCCGATCTCGGGGTCGCCTGGGATGGAGATTTTGATCGCTGCTTCCTGTTCGATCACAACGGGCGTTTTGTCGAGGGTTACTACATCGTCGGCCTGCTCGGCGTTCAGCTGTTACGGCAGAATCCGGGGGAGCGCAT
>CALZHS010000199.1 GCA_945787265.1 uncultured Gammaproteobacteria bacterium
TGATCCGGCGCTCATTGATATGGCTGCGCTGGCGGAACTGGAGTGGGTCAAGACCTTTGTCATGGGTGTCAGGCAGATTCGTTCCGAGATGGACATTAAGCCGGTCAAGCCGCTTCCGGTCATCTGTCAGAACGGTGATGAAAGGGATCGTCAAAACATCGAAGACAATCGATCCCTGCTGTTATCGCTGGCAAAGCTCGAATCGATTACCTGGCTGGAGCAGGACGCCCGGGCTCCCGAGTCAGCCACCTCGCTGGTGGGCGAAATGCAGTTGTTGATTCCACTCGCCGGACTTATCGACAAGGATTCCGAACTGCAGCGTTTACAGAGGAATATCGAAAAACTGGAGCAGGATGCGCAACGCATCAATGCAAAGCTCTCGAACCAGAACTTTCTTGCGCGCGCACCGGAAGATATCGTCGACAAGGAAAAGCGCAAGCTTGCCGACACCGAGTCGGCGCTCGGCAGCCTGCGCACGCAGGCAGAGAAGATCGCAGCAATCTGACTGTTTACCGGGAATTGTGAACTTTTCTAACTCCCCGGGTTCAAATCAGCTACCAACCTAAACAAAAACTCGGGGGAGCAGGACAATGGGGTTCATTGAAAGGTTAAGTGCGCCGATTCTGTCGATTCACGATCTACTATCGAAGCTGCAGTCACCATTTCTGCTATTTATCAGGCTTTACGTCGCCTGGGTGTTTTTGAAGTCCGGTATGCACAAGATTGGAGACTGGGAAACCACGCTGGTGTTGTTCGAGTACGAATACCAGGTACCGCTGCTGAACTTTGAGCTCGCCGCTTACCTCGCGACCTTTGGGGAACTCGTTTTTCCGGTATTTTTAATCATCGGATTGGGCACTCGCTTTACCGCAATCGCTATCTCGTTCGTCAATATCATCGCGGTGGTTTCTTACTATGCAACCCTGGCCAAGGGGGCCGGCCTGGTGTGGCATTACCTCTGGGGCACGATGCTGTTGACCAGCATTCTCTACGGCGGTGGATTTTTCTCGATCGACCATTGGTTCAGGTCACGCATTGGCAAGGAATGATTTTGTAACAGATTAGGTTACTAATACGCTGCGGCACGCGCCCGGCCTGCACAAATCTGGTTTATACAACCAGGTAGGGCTTTAGCCTTCTGAGCACCGACGGGTATGCGGCATACCATTGCTGGTAGCCGAGATTCCAGGCATTGATGATTTTTTTACGCGCGCATACCCGGCTATAGCTGGCCAGCGGAAATGACTGGTTATGGCCAATACCACCTACCACGACCAGGCGAAATTCGTCGAAGCCGAGGCGCTTGACCAGGATGTTGCTCGGGTTCAAATCGTAACCTGCGATCCAGTGTTCATGGAGAATCTGTTTTAACGATTCGATCTCCCGGATTACCCAGGCGTTGAATCGCTTGTCATTAAGCGCAAGATAGTGGCCGAGCGATTTGGACACCCGCATGTCGTCATCCAGCACCATTTCAAAGACTGCACCTTTACCCAGGCTGGTATTAATCAGCCCATGAAATACGGTGATATGATCGAGGTAAATCCCGCGTCGATGCAGGGCCTTAAAGTAATTTACGCAGCGTCGGAAACGAACCGGGTGATGGTGCGGAAGTAAAACCTTGATGCAGTAGTGTGCTGCAGTCGGATGCTGAAAACACTTGTAGTAATAGCCTTCGCCCACGAGCAACGACGCAGGCAACGAAACCGTATCGTCCGTCGCGGGAGCACTCCTGGCAAGGAGCATGGAGCGGTTCGTCCCTGAACCGATCTCCTGGCAAGAGGAATTACCGTTCAATCCGCCTGGCGACGCAGAAATGCAGGAATTTCGAGGTAATCCATGCTCTCCTTGTCCTCGGGCACTTCAACACTATCACCGACTATCTTCTGACGAATTGCGGTAGGTCGTTCAAGCTTCTTGTAATCAACCTCGCCGTTACGCTCGGGCTGGATCGCGGCAACCGGCACGTCGGCAAGAACCTTTTCGGCACCCAGGCCGGTAGCGACCATGGTGACCCGCAGTTCGCCGTCCTTCATATTCGAATCGATAACGGTTCCAACCACGACGTTGGCATCTATCGATGCCAGTTCGGTTATGGCCGTGCCAACATCATCGAGTTCTCCAATGGCCATATCCAGTCCGGCGGTGACATTAACGAGAATACCCTGGGCGCCCGAGATATTTATATCCTCGAGTAACGGAGACGAGATGGCCGCCATCGCCGCTTCCTTGGCGCGATTATCACCCGTGGCCGTTCCGGTACCCATCATTGCCATTCCCATTTCCGACATCACCGTGCGCACGTCGGCAAAGTCGACGTTAATCAAACCCGGGCAGGTGATCAGCTCGGCAATGCCCTGCACCGCGCCGCGTAAAACATCATTTGCCTTTTCAAACACTTCCAGCAGCGATGTCTGTTTACCCAGTACCGGCATCAGCTTGTCGTTCGGAATCGTAATCAACGAATCCACCACGTTGGAAAGTTCCTTGATGCCGACCTCTGCCTGTGACATCCGCTTGGTACGCTCGAAGCCGAACGGCTTGGTCACCACGGCGACCGTCAGAATGCCCATTTCCTTGGCAATCTGCGCGATTACCGGCGCCGCACCGGTGCCGGTGCCACCACCCATACCGGCAGTAACAAAGAGCATATTGGAGCCCTCGATCACTTCCTGGATACGCTCGCGGTCTTCTAGCGCGGCCTGTCTGCCGATACCGGGATCAGCGCCGGCACCGAGCCCCTTGGTAATACTAGCCCCAATTTGCATGGTTGTTCGCACATCCATCTTCTTGAGTGCCTGTACATCGGTGTTGACGCACATGTATTCGACGCCTTCAATACCCGACGAAACCATGTGCTGGACCGCGTTGCCGCCGCCTCCACCGACACCAATGACCTTGATAATCGGATCTTTGGAGTGTGAATCCATCAGTTCAAACATTTTTTAGTCCTCTTGCGTTATTTAAAAATTACCCTGAAACCAGCTCTTCATTCTCGCCAAAACACCGGCTTCATTGCGATCGTCCAGGTGAAAACTGGACAAGCCGGATTGCTGCCTGTTTCCAAACAACAGCAATCCAACACCCGTGGCATGAATCGGGTTGCGCACAACATCAACCAATCCCGATACATACTGTGGATAGCCTAATCGAACCGGCATATGGAAAATCTCTTCCGCCAGTTCAATTGCGCCTTCCATTTTCGAACTGCCCCCGGTCAACACGACCCCGGCGGCACAAATCTCTTCGAACCCGCTGCGGCGTAATTCCGCCTGCACCAGGCTTAATAATTCTTCGTAGCGCGGTTCCACGACCTCGGCCAGCGTCTGCCGGGCCAGGCGTCGGGGTTCACGATCACCGACGCTGGGTACCTCGATGGTTTCGTTATCCGATGCCAGTTGACGCAGTGCACAGGCATACTTGACCTTGAGATCGTTTGCGTACTGCGTGGGCGTGCGCAGCGCGACCGCGATATCGTTGGTGACCTGGTCACCGGCGATCGGTATCACGGCGGTGTGACGAATTGCACCGTCGGAGAACACCGCAATATCGGTCGTGCCGCCACCGATATCGACCAGGCACACACCCAGTTCCTTCTCGTCATCCGTCAAGACCGAGCTCGCAGAAGCCAGCTGTTCCAGAATCACATCATCGACATCGAGACCACAGCGACGCACGCACTTGATAATATTTTGCGCGGCACTGACCGCGCCGGTGACCAGGTGAACCTTGGCTTCGAGCCGAACTCCGGACATGCTGATGGGATCGCGAATCCCCTCGGAGTTATCGATCACAAATTCCTGTGGCAGCACGTGCAAAATACGCTGGTCGGCCGGAATAGCGACCGCCTTGGCGGCGTCGATTACGCGCGCCACGTCGGCCGGAGTGACCTCCTTGTCCTTGATGGCAACGATGCCGTGTTCCTTGATCGCGACGATGCCATGCGAGTTGATACTGCGAATGTGGCTGCCGGCAATTCCCGCGTAAACCGAGCGAATCTGACAACCCGCCATCAGTTCCGCTTCTTCCACGGCACGCTGAATGGACTGCACGGTCGATTCGATGTTGACCACTACACCCTTCTTCAAACCCCGCGAGGGTTGCGTGCCGATTCCGATAATATCGATATCGCCCTCGACCGTGACTTCGCCAACAATCGCAACCACTTTCGAGGTCCCGATATCAAGTCCTACGATCAGGTTTCCCGATGTCTTCTTAGACATTACCATTACTCCAGATTGATGCTTTGTCGCTGCCCTGCAGGGCTTCCTTTTTCCAGGCCACAGCGAATCCATTGCTGTAGCGTAAATCCAGGCGTTGAATTTGCTCGCGTCGGGGTAGAATTTGCTGCTGGTAAATACTAACCAGGCGGTCGATCTTGTGATCGATGTCTCTCCTTCCCAGCTTGATTTTCAATCCATTGATCAATTCGACGTCGAGCGCCCCGCGGCTATCGACCCGTAGCGCGATCAATCGCTCATCAACGCTGTGGAAGCGGGCCTCAAGGCGGTAAAACTGCCTCAATACCCAGGCAGGCGGATGGTTGGCTGCATGCACCACCGGCAAATGGCTGAAGGCATCGGTATTCGCGCGATAAACGTTGGCTGAATCACTCAGCAGGTGCTGCGCATCCCAACGCGCCACCGCTATCTTTTCCCTTACAATAACCCTCAGCTTGTCGGGCCAAACCCGGCGTACCGAGACCGATTCGATCCAGGCGCTGTCGTGCAGGGTTTGCTTGACCTGGCGAATATCGAAAGAAAAGAATCCCTGTCCAAGATAGGGTTGCAGCGCCATCTCGACCGCCTGCTGATCCAGATTTTTAAAGTTCCCGGAAAGCTGTATCGTGCGTATCGGCAGCGGCTGTTCCACCTGGTTGAGGTAGGCGCCCGCCAGGATTAACGGCAATAAAAGAAAAATCCAGTTGTAGGATTTGCGCCACTGGAAAGATGGCGACGTCGATACCGGCGTATTGCGCTGTGCCTGCCTGCGGGACTTAGCCATTCCGTCCACCTCCGGCCAGCGTTGGTTCGAGAATTTTTACAACCAGGTCGGGCATTTCCAGACCGGCGGCCCTGCCCGCCATTGGAACCAGGCTATGATCCGTCATCCCGGGTACCGTATTAACCTCGATCACCCAGGGTTTTTCATGTTGATCCAGCATCAGGTCCACCCTGCCCCAGTCCCTGACACCGGTGGCACGAATTGTTTCGAGCACGATTTCGTTTATCGCCGTGACGCTTGCGTCATCAAGTCCACTGGGGCAGGTATAAACGGTATCATCGGCCAGGTACTTGGCATCGTAATCGTAAAATTCATGGGGTGTATCCAGTTTTATCAACGGCAGCACTGTCTCGCCGATAAACCCTGCCGTGTATTCGCTGCCGTCGATGAAACGCTCGGCGAAAACCGCACCATAGCCGCGTGCGTCATTCCACGCCGGAAACAGTTCGCTTTCCTGGTGCACTGGCGTCATGCCGATGCTTGAACCTTCCAGTACCGGTTTGACGAACACCGGTAAACCAAAATCGCGCAGCAAGCGCTCACAATCTGCCTCGCTGTCCAGTTCAAAAAAATCAGGCGTTGGAATCCCGCTGCAGCGCATGACTTTCTTGGTCAGAATCTTGTCCATCGTCAGCGCCGAAGAGCATACGCCGCTACCGGTGCAGGGTATGCCCAGGAAATCGAGTACAGCCTGAATCGTGCCATCCTCGCCGCCACGGCCATGCAATACATTAAAAACACGATCGACTTTCAAGTCGGCAAGCTGATGGAAGGCGTGCGCCTGCAGATCAACGGGAACTGCATCGACGCCGGCGGCAAGTAATGCCTCGTAAACGGCGTTGCCACTTTTGAGCGAAACCTCGCGCTCGGCTGATTGCCCGCCCATCAGGACCGCAACCTTGCCACATTTTTCGGCGCTATCCGGGGCCGGCTTTGACAACCCGATTTTCACAACGGATCCCCCACAATGCGAACCTCGGCCTCGAGATTGACGTTAAACTGCACGGCAATCGTTTCCCGGATATAGGCGATCAAGGCCTCCACATCGCTGGCGGTGGTGTTACTGAGACAGTAGCCCTTGAGGCCCGCCTCCTCGATCAGCTGCGCGGCATACTTGCCCGGGGGATTCTTGAATACCGATCCGCAGGATGGCTGACCGATCGGTTGCGTAGCATTACGCTGCCGCAACAGCTCACGGATGTTTGACGATTCACCCGCAGCGCGCGCCGGCAGGCGGAACCGTGCCGCGGCGAACCATTCCTGGCGCGGCATGCCCACGTGGCGGTAGTCGACCTCGAATTCGGCAGGACTGCGTTCGACCAGGTTTCCCTTCCTGTCGATCATGATCACCTGCTCCACCGTGGCCCAGGTTTCACCGCCAAATGCACCCGCATTCATCGCTAAAGCACCACCA
Source organism: uncultured Gammaproteobacteria bacterium (assembly GCA_945787265.1). Lineage (GTDB taxonomy): Bacteria > Pseudomonadota > Gammaproteobacteria. The sequence goes on from CALZHS010000199.1 coordinate 6,419, forward strand.
ATCGTGCCCGGAATTCCGGCAAAGAAATCAGCGCCATCAAGACCCTGCTTCTGGCAAAACTTGGCCAGCCTGGCACAACTGATTCCACTCTCGGCATAGAGCAGCCCACCCGGTTCCAGGTACAGTTCCCTGAGTGAGTTCAGGGGCGCGATGACCACGCCACGAAATCCACCATCACGCACCAGCAGGTTGCTGCCGAGACCCACCCAGAGAATTTCGATCCCCGGTTCCAGCTGCGCGAGGAAATACTGCAGATCGATCAGGTCGGCCGGAACGTAATATTGATCTGCGGGTCCGCCGAGGCGCCAACTGGTATGTTTTGACATGGGTTCGTCAAACATCAGGCTTCCTTTGAAACAGCGATCATCGGCCACGTTCATTGCTCCTGTCCTGCTGAGCGATGTTGCGCCAGGAACTCGGCCGCCCAGGCGCCGATACTCCCCGCGCCCAGGGTCAGGAATATATCGCCGTCCTCTAACACCTTGTCGACCACTTCGTCGAGACCCTCCAGGTCTTCTACAAAAACAGGGTCAACCTTGCCGCGCGAGCGAATCGAGCGAGCCAGCGCGCGTCCATCGGCATCCTTGATATAGGCCTCACCCGCGGGATACACCTCGAGCAGGATCAATTGATCGACGTCGGATAACACCTGGGAAAAGTCCTCGAACAGGTCACGCGTGCGCGTGTAGCGATGTGGTTGAAACAGTACTGCCAGCCTTTTGTCGGGCCAGGCGTCGCGGATTCCGGCCAGCGTGGCCGCGATTTCATTGGGATGATGCCCATAATCATCTATGTGCATGATCTTGCCACCCGCAACATGCAGGTTTTCGCTGATCTGGCAGCGTCGACCAATGCCGGAAAACTCAGCCAGGGCCTGAACAATCGCGGTTGATGAAACACCGAGCTCCCATGCAATGCTGATCGCCGCGGTGGCATTAAGCACGTTGTGTTTGCCGGTCAGATTGAGCTCAATATCGAGCGCTTTGGTCTGCTCGGGCAGCCTCACCTTGAAGCAGGTCCTGGCGCCCCTGGCAACGATATCGGTAACCCGCACATCGGCGTCTTCCGATTCACCATAGGTCAGTACCGGGCGCGCCACTTCACTCATTATTTCCCGCACCACTTCATCATCAATGCACAGCACCGCAAGCCCGTAAAATGGCAGATGGTGCAGAAACTCGATAAATGCCTGCTTGAGCCGCTCGAAGTCACCTTCGTAGGTGGAAAGATGATCATTATCGATATTGGTGACAATCGACATCATTGGCTGCAGGTACAGAAATGAGGCATCACTCTCATCCGCTTCGGCGACCAGGTAGTCGCTAAGGCCAAGCCGGGCATGACTGCCAGAACTGATTAACTTGCCTCCAATCACGTAAGTCGGGTCGATATCACCACTCGCGAGCACGCTCGCGACCAGGCTGGTGGTGGTGGTTTTGCCGTGGGTGCCCGCAACCGCGATGCCCCGTCGAAAACGCATCAACTCGGCCAGCATCTCGGCACGCCTGACGATCGGGACACGTAATTCACGTGCGGCTTCGATTTCCGGATTATCTTCGTCGATTGCGGTCGAGACCACGACCACATGGGCATCAGCGACGTTTTCTCGACTGTGCCCGATGGCGATATCGATACCGAGGTCACGCAGGTGCCTGACCATTGCGTTTTCGGCGATATCAGAGCCGCTGATATGGTAGTTCAGATTGTGAAACACTTCGGCGATACCGCTCATCCCGGCGCCACCGATGCCGACGAAATGGATATTGCGAATGCGGCGCATGAAGTGCTTTGAGCTGACGGTCATGACTTCGCTCCCGCCAACAGGTCCGAGGCCAGTCGCTCGGCCGCGTCGGGCTTGAACTGGGCACGTGCATTGACCGCCATCTCGACCAGTGCCATACGGTTCTGCTGAAAGAATTGCAATTTCAGCGCCAGGTTCTCGGCGCTCAGCCCGGCTTCCGGCAGAATCTGCGCGGCACCATTCTGTTCCAGGAAACGCGCGTTATGGTACTGGTGATTGTCAACCGCATAAGGGAAAGGCACCAGTAACGACGCCAGGCCAACCGCGGTGAGTTCCGCTATCGTCAGCGCGCCGGCCCGGCAGACGACCAGGTCGGCCCAGCTATAGGCCTGCGGCATGTCATCGATAAAACTGACCACCTCGGCGTCGACGCCAGCCTCGCGGTAGTTTTGCTGGCAGACCTCCAGGTGCTGGTCGCCACATTGATGCCTGACCCTGGGACGCTGGTCGCGATCAAGGCAGGCAATTGCCTGCGGCAAAAGGCGATTTAATGCAGCTGCCCCGAGACTGCCTCCAACGACCAGCAACTGCATCGGTTCATCGATTCTCGACTGCAGGCGCGCTTCCGGATCCCCTAGCTGGGCCAGGTTGGCGCGCACCGGGTTACCGATCCATTCACAGCGTGGAACCGAACTGGCAATATTCGGAAACGCCGCGTAGTTGCGAGTTGCAAAGCGACTCAAAATACGATTGGTGAGTCCGATAATGGAATTCTGCTCATGCAGAAATAACGGGATATCAAGTAACCACGCCATCAAACCACCAGGCCCGGAAACAAATCCACCCATGCCCAGCACCGCCTTGGGACGTATTCTGCGCAACAGTCGTAACGACTGCCAGCAGGCACGCAGCAGCCGAAACGGTGCCAGAACGAATGTCATCAGGCCCTTGCCGCGCAGGCCCTGTACGTTCAACCACTCGATTGCAAAATCGGCCGCGGGCACGACCCGTGCCTCGATACCCGAACGGGTTCCCAGCCAGACGATATTTTCGCCGCGCTGACGCAAGTTTTCCGCTACTGCGAGCGCCGGGAAAACATGGCCCCCGGTGCCACCCGCCATGACCACGATTGGTTTCTGCAAACCCGGGGTCATGCACGCACCCCCGCACGCCGGCGGGATTTCTTGCCGAAATCACCGACCTGGTATTCGAAATAAACCCGTAACACCAGCCCCACCGCAAAAGACATGCTGAGAATGGAGTTACCGCCGTAGCTGATAAAGTGTAAGGTCAATCCCTTGGTCGGCAAGGCGCCCATATTGACGCCAATATTGATCGCGGCCTGCAGCGTGATCAGTAAACCCACTGCGTATGCCAGGTAGGCACCGAAGGCCTGCTCCTTCAGCAGTGCCATTCTTGCAATGCTAAAGCAGCGCCAGGCAAACAGGGCAAACAGGCTAATTAAGAATACCTGCCCGATAAAGCCGAACTCCTCGGCAAATATCGCGAACATGAAATCGGTATGTGCCTCCGGCAGGTAAAACAGCTTCTGGATACTGCCGCCAAGACCGGTACCAAACCAGCCGCCGCTGCCGATCGCAATTAAAGATTGGGTTAACTGAAAACCACTGTTGAACGGGTCCGCCCAGGGATCGACAAATGACGTAATACGCGCGAGTCGATAGGGCGACGAAACCGCCAGCAGGCCCATAATACAGAGCGTGCCAATGATAAACAGCAGGAATTGTCCGAATCTCACACCACCCAGAAACATCAATCCGAGACCGGTCATCAGGAGTACCGCGGCGGCACCAAAATCAGGCTCGAGCACCAGCAAGCCACTGGCGACCGCGAGAATCATCATCGGCTTGATAAATCCCATGGTATTGGTTTGCACCTCTTCGCTGCGTCGAATCAGGTAACCGCTGAGATAGATAATCAGAAACAGTTTGGCGATTTCCGAGACCTGGAACGTGAACAGGCCGAAATTAATCCAGCGGGTGCTGCCGTTAACGGTATGACCGATCCCGGGAATCAATACACAGGCGAGTAAAACGATAGAGCCCAGCATCAGCAGCATGCCATTTTGCTTCCAGAATTTAAGAGGTATTTTGCAGGCAAACCACATCAGCGCGATGCTCAATAAAATCCGCAGGAACTGGCGTTTGGCGAAATAGAAAGGATCGTTGTTTTGCTGATCTGCAATGCCAATCGATGCGGAAGTTACCATCACCAGGCCGATACAAATCAGCGTCAGGTAGAGCAGCAGCGTAACGCGGTCATATTCCGGCGCCAGCTCGAAACCTGGCCGTACGACCCTGTCGTCGGTTCTGATTGCCTGGCTAGTCAACTGCAAGCTCCCGCACCCGTTGCATGAAATCGTCACCGCGTGCCTCGAATTTCGGGTACATATCAAAGCTTGCGCAAGCTGGCGCCAGCAACACGCAATCGCCGCTGCTGGCGACCTCGTGAGCGCGCTTCACGGCTTCCTGCATATCACGCACCCGTTCGACCCGGGTAACATCCTGCCA